>NZ_JASJWL010000082.1:0-16697 GCF_035019225.1 Pseudomonas sp. CCC4.1
ATCAGCTGTCACCGGTAGAGTTTGAAAAGCGTTACGCAGCGAGCCTTGAGAGTGTCTAGAAAACCCGGGGCGATTCAACCTGAACACCCCGGAACAACGCAGCGCGGCGCTCAAACAGATCCCGCCCGACCTTTGGGTGAGTGCCGCATCGCCCATGGTCACCGTGCAACTGGCTACAGGGCAGTCTTATCAGGTCAGCGTTGAACAGCTGGAAACCGGTTTTGATCCGAGGAAAATCTTCCACGCGGGCTTCAAGGGAACGCCCTTGGGCAAAGGGGATATGGATGACTTCACCGTAACCTTTCCGGATATTTTCGTGAACGGTGAGAAAGTCCCGATGGCACCTGTCCACTTCAAGAAGCGCGAAGAACGCTACGCACCGGTATTCAACTGCTGAATAACAAATCAAGTAGCGACTCGCTCGCTTTGGGCAAGCAAAGGCCTATGACCACATTCCGGCGAATGAGCGGCCAACCTTTCATGAGATTCGAGCGTTGGGTGCCTGGCTATATGAGCAACAGGGATTTGCTCAGGATGACATTCAGGGTTTGATGGGGCATGCCGATCTGAAACTGCTGCGCGTTGGTGGTTTGCCCAATGATTGGCCAAACGAGAACAACAAAAAAGGGCCCACCTTTCGGTGAGCCCTTCTAGACCGCCCAGCAGAGCGGATTTTGTTTGGTAGGCGCGATTGGACTCGAACCAACGACCCCCACCATGTCAAGGTTGACTGATGACCTTTCGTAAGCTATTGAAATGTATAGGGTTTACATGTGATTCAGATTGCGTAAAACCGAGACAACTACCCTATAAGAATCAATAACTTAGCACTGTATTTTGCTACAGGTTTAGTGCATTCCCTATGATGACATGTAGTCTATGTTGAGACGCGTCCTTGTGATCTCACTCTGTCTTTAGTGCGAGCAGTCTCGGCATTGCTTTTCAGCGACTAAGATCCAGTAAGTACGAAACTTCTGCAGTGTTCTGCCGAACGAACGTTCATATTTATTACAACGGATCTGCAAACAAGTGAAAAGTCCTTTAAAACCGTGGTTTGGAGCCTCCTTGGCGCTGAAATAATCAGTGATTTTCAACAGCCTACTGCCCGCTTTCTATCTGTGTTTTATCTTGGGCTCTGGCCATAAACCCACCCTCCCTGCAGCTCTCTATTGACAGTAAAACTGCATAGCATTACGCCTATCTAAGCGCATCGCATACCATGCCGGGGATGGGCTCAAACCCATAATTTGCTGATTGCACACCCGGCGATCGACGAAAATTTGAGCTTTCACACCGTTTGCGAAGCTTCTTCGTAATGCGGATCATAGTCGGCCGCAGGTTTTACGGTAACCTCAATTACTTCAGGACCATACTTATGGGCTAAGAAGCGCTCCCGATAAAGGTAGAAGGCTGCGTCGCAGACTTTCATGGTGAAGTAAGCGTTGAAGCCTCCCCCCACAATCGCACCCACCGCAGGAATGGTTTGTGCGAGCTTTGCTTTAGTAAGGCGTATGCCTAAAGATTTAGCAATTTCTTGGATAATCTTTACGAAAACACTTTTTTCCAGCTCCTGCCAAGTTGCCTTCTTTGCAACATCTTGAGAAATTTTGATCAGTTGAGCCATTGCGAGGGCTTTGGAGCTATCGCTTGGGGAGGATGCGAGGCCTAATACGTTGAAAGCGAACAGCCGCTCCTCCTGACGCGAGGTATCAAAACCGTAATACGCAGCATACTCGCCTATAGCACGAAGATTGAGTGTTATTAGCGTAGGGATATCGACCGCCAAGCCAGCTATGCCAACAGCTCCTGCCCCGGCCCCCTCGACTAAAGCAATACCTTTATATTTAGCACCCAAGAAGCCAACGACTTTATCGATTTGCGCCAGATCCAAGTCGTGAATATCCATATGAGTTTTGATTGTACTGTGCCCGTCGCCGCGAAACTCTTCAAAAATAGCTTCTGGCCTTACACTCCATTGAGCCGCGTCGTGGCATACACTCGTTAGGCCCTCGATTGCGCTTTGAATAGTGGAGCCAACTACAGGCGTCTTGAACAGAAGGTCACCCGCTTTGTCGAGCGGTTGGTTTATCACCTTTAATGCTTGGCCGAACCAGCCGATGTCCGGCGCCTTCCAGCTGTGAATCTCTTTAAGAGCGTGTTGCTCGTATTTGCTCAGTTTCGGCATGCTGGGTCCTTGAGTTTCGAATCAGTAGGCAATATCAAAACGCCATTATGCCCTGATAAATAAAATTTTTGTTGCAGCTTTCAGGTGGTCGATTTGTGCGATGTCATGTGGATCGACACAGGATGCTGGCAGTCGACGTGAATGCTAGGAAGGTTACGCGTGATTAGCCGCACAGTTTTGAACTCCGACCCAACCATTCCAGAATCCCGGACGATTGTAATCACGCCACTCTCACCCGCGGGCTTTGACTGGAAAGCATAAAGCTCATCCGATGGAACCGGCTTTGCCTGGCTGACCGGGATGGGTGAAGACGTACACCCCGCCAGCAACGCTACTGCCAACGCACCTATCAAAATTCGCATGTCGTTCCCTCTATTGATTTGGCGGGACTTTAGCATCAGCAACGCGGTCATGGCAGAATGCCCCGCCAACAATAACGGAGCCTGTGATGAGACCCTTCGCCATAGCTGCACTAATGCTTCTGCTCACAGGATGCGTATCAAAGGTCGTTGAGTACACTCCGGCCAAGATCAGCCCAGAACAGGCACGTTCGGTAATCGAGCAGGTGCTTATGGAACAACCTCTCAAGACCAGGCCGGAGCAGGTCGTGTTTACTGATGAGTACATTGGCTATGGCAGCGGCATACTTTCGACCACCAGCGGCTTTGCCAGTGCAGTCCCTCTCGGTGGCGGAGCGATAGCAGCAGGCAGCTCACGAACATCCTCAAAAGCCGTTCAGACTCGTATTTACTACAACTCCATCGGTAGTGTGGCCCTCTACTCGAAACGCGGCCGATGGGTTGTGCAGACCCGGAGCACTGGCGGGAACGTCATGAACAGCTCTCTTGTAGATACGCAGAAGAAAGCTGAACGGTTTGTGGATGCAATGGTGTCTCTCAAACGCGGGTAATAACAATCAAACACAATAAGCCCAGCATTTAGCTGGGCTTTCTCATTTCAGGGCACCGAAAACATTAGGGCTGCGCGTGGACCTCAGCTGAATATCCACCAAAGAACTGCTGCGATAATTAGCAAGGTGGCCACATGCGCCCACGCCGGTGTAGGTGGCGTAGGGGTAGCCTCTCTCTTTCCGACCCCGTAGAACTTCGACGAAGATATTCCAGTGCCAGGAATTCCGGTCGTGACCCGCGTACCGCGTTTACTTAGGTTTACTGTGGCACCTTTCACGCCTAGTGACGTACTCACACCACTTTTGCTGATGTTGATCCGAACACCAGGAGCAATTTTGATGCTCTTCCTGATTCCGAGGGCCATGACTCAGTTCCTTTGAAAAAAAGCAACTTTAGCACCAAAATGCCACCACCAAGAATAACGCTCTGTCGGAACCTGAATGGGCATCCAGCATGGATGAAATGCCAATACCTAAATACTCGCCACAGTAGTAGCGTTGTGCCCTATAACCAAGTCTGAGGAAGTCCAATTGAAGGCGCTTAATAAAGCTCTACAGTTATTTCGAAACGAACGTAAGCGGCCCTGGTCGGAGCTCAATAGTTGGGCGCTTGCCCTAATTGGTGGACCAAGTTTTCTGGCCGGCAGTTACTACTTATGGGTAGCCAAAGACGTTGCTCCAGAACTCATACACGCTACAAACCAAGTAGGTATAACAGCATTGGGAGTCGCTGCGTACAGTGCCGTTGGGCTGATGCTTTTTACTGGCTGGCACTTTTTGACAATCGCCAAGCGCTGCTCCGAAGTGCTTCGCCAGCGCCATTACAGGTAGCCCAAGCCTGGGCTGCCGGGCGTTTTTTTACTGGCTAGGATGCAGATAATGCAACTTGAATTCACGAAACTGAGGCTAGCGCTTGCAGATCCAGCCGATGGTCCTTACGCACTGGTAGAAAAACGTAACCTACTAATCAATGCGCTTAAAAACTGGCCGAATGAGTGCTATCCGATTGCAGACTTGCTGCTGCCTCATGGAAAACCGGTCAGTCAAGAATCGCGCAGGGTGATTGATGGTCTGATCTCCATATTGGAGATCCAGCCAATTCGCCCCGATGAAATATTAGATCTAGTAGGCGGCTTGCGGCTCGTTTGCTGGTAAGGCACCAGATGCAACAAGCCCAGCGCGAGGGCCGGGCTTTCATATACAGGTCAGCTTAAACAGCGTTGAGGCGATCAACCATATCAGGGAAGCGCTGGACCAACTTGATCAGTAGTGCTGCCTGGGCATTCGGCTTTGACTTCGACTGCTCCCAATTTTTCAGTGTGTCCGGGCTGGTTCTGATCTGCCGGGCAAACACTGGCTGGGACATGTGCAATTTTTCACGCAGAGAAACGATCTCGGCAGCAGTCACCTCGGGGGCCGGCATCGCCTCCACTTCGTACTGGCGAAGGGTGATCTTCCCTTCGCGATGTTCGCCCATCTCGTTCACGCCTTGCATCAGCTCGGCAAACAGATCGCGCTTTTTCATTTCCCACCTCGTTGTTTCAATTCTGCACCAATGGCCGCCTTCAGCGCTTTCTCCTGATCAGCGGTCAGGTTTTCAAGCTCATCCTTGTCGTAAATTGCGAACATCCAGAACTGACCATCATCCAGCAGCCAGTAATAGATGACCCGCAACCCGCCACGCTTGCCCTTTCCTCTGCGGGCGTCTTGCCAGCGTAGCTTTCGGAATCCACCCGTGCGCGGCATTACATCGCCTGCGGCCGGGTTCGCCTGCATCTCTACCTGAAGCTGCCGGTATTCATCGTCAGTCAGGTAATCACCTACCGTGGCGGTGAAGCTTGTGGTTTCAAAGAAGACTGTTTTCATTGGCGTAAAGTGTACGCAGATTGCCTATAGATTAGCAAATGGTTGCAGCATGTACGAATCCTCAGTAACACCCCGTTGCCTGTAGTAGTAGCCTCCAGCACTTACGCAACAGAATTCCCCAGTCTTTTGCCTGCAAGCCCACGGACTGGGGTTGCGCTAATTTCGGCGCGGATTACCAAGGAGGCAAAATGGAACAAAGCGAACTGAGTCAGAAACTGATCGACGCCGTCAACGCGCATGGCTCAGACCTACAAAATCTCAATTGCGTAATTTCCGGACTTGTTCATCAATTGTCCGCTTCTCAAGGAAAAGAAGGCCTCGAGACTGCAAGAGTCTTTGCATTGCGCGTGGCGGAGGCGATGCCCAAGAACAGTCCTGTTCGTCCGAACCCCAAGAGGATCTCGGAATTTTTCAGCGATCACCCAAAGGACTAAACCCTAATTTGCTCTCAATCCGTGCAAGTCGACGCTCCAACAGGTCAGCTTTCTCTGTTGCCAGAAATTGCTCAACACTCTTGATCGAAAATCTATCAGCTGAAATCAAAAGCTGACTGGTTTCAATTCCAGTACCAATACCGGTAACCACAAGCGCTCCAGTACTCGTCATTTGAGTTTTAAGTTGGTGCATGTTGATCTCCTGCGGGTAAGCCTCGTCATTTTAGTTATTTTGCATCTGTGTGCCTGAGGATCAGCTGCGTCCGATCCAGCCAAGGGCCGCCATAAACGATCACCTCTGACGGCCTGCCGTACAGGTGATGCAACAAAAACGGCCCCGGCCCGAACACCCCTGATTCTTCTCCAGGCAGCTCCGGATCATCACCGAGATAAATCCCAGCATGATTCGGGTGAACCGTTCGCCCAATCGCCATAACGATCAGGTCACCACGCCGTGGCTGGTCGCCCCGCACAAAACCTGCCTCCTCGTAATTGGCTTCGTACAAACTGGTGTTGCCAGCACTCTCCCACCAGCCGTCCTCCCGTCTAAAAGCTTCAAACTCCAGCCCCCACTCGCGCTTGTACCAATCCGCACAGACCTGCCAGCAATCCCACGCGCCGTGAACAAACGGACGCTTAAGCAGCGGCGTGTTTCCGGTCGGTGTAATAGTGCGCAAGTCGCCTTCAGGCCAACTCAGGATGTGCCATGGCAACGCCGTAGCCTCGCACATCGCCAGATCATGCGGAGACGGCCGGCTGGTGGCATCCGGGTGTGAGTGAACAATGCCGATCACCTCGCCCAGGTCTTCCGCTGCTGCGTAGTCTTCTGGATCGAGACGAAACTCTTCATTCGGCTCGCTGGCAATGTTCCGGCACGGGAAGTACTGCTGCTTGCGCCCGATGGCCAGCAGCAGCCCGCAGCACTCTTTCGGGTATGGGCGTATTAGGATGAAGTCAGTGGATTGGCAAATAGAGCCATCGACCGGATGACGGCTGGTTGATAGGATCGCGCGCCTTACTTAATGCCACTCCGGGAATCAAACACATATGAATCGAGAGCAAGTTCGTAGCGCCATTTGGTTCGCGATAATCACCTCAGTGATTGCACTGCTGTCGGCCTACGCCCAAACCGATCCGAATAGTGCACAAGGTTGGTTGATCGAATCCAGGCTTCTAGCGTCCCTCTGGGTTGACTCTCTGCCCCTGGCGGCGATTCTTGTTCTGATACTGGCCGCGCCTTGGTATTTAGTGAAGTGGTTCAGAAGCCGCCGCGCCAAATCCTAAGTACTGATCAAGTCGTGTCGGCACGGTACTGAAACGACACAGGCAACGCACAGCCGGTGTCTTCTTGTTGCTCGGGACCAGGCTCGACCGGGGTCATCACCAGTACCGTGAAGTCACCCCGGGTTAATCGATCATTGAGGGCAAACAAAGCAGACAGGTCATCTGCCAACCCTTCGCCCGCACCGGAACCCATTCCGGCAGGTGTGACGATGGTGATTTGAAACAGACCGGTATAAACCCGATGCTCGCCAGCGAGGTCGTCGCTCCCCGTGTGAGCAGGTATCAAGAAAGCCCGCAGGTAGGTTTCGCCGTCAGCAGGCTTGAACACCACATTTTGATAGGCAATGCGCAGTACAGGCTTCTGCAGCTTTGCCCAAGCTGCCAGCCGGGCCTCAAACAGTGCGCGAACAATCTTATGGCTCATACCTGGTTCTTCCTGATGGCCTCTTCAACAATCTTTTGAAAGTTGCCCAGGGTGATCCGAACCATACCGCTCGGTGCCTGGGTTGAATGCCCGTACTCCAAGGGGATGGCATAAGGCAGTGAGTTGGTGATGTAAGCCGTCTCCCCTGCATTGAACTCCAGGGCACCATTGACGATACGTGCCATGGAACGGCTACCACCGGGGGGCTACCTGATCCACCGTGGAGGTGTCAGGTGATCCGACACTGAACATCCAGTTGCCGCGAAAGCGCCCGCCCACACAGCCCTGCGGCGCACGTATGCCCATGCCGTCATTGAGCTTTAAGCCGCGCTTGAGATAGCCACGTTTGTCGAAGTTTTGCGGATTGTGGCGCAGGTTTTCGTTGTGTTCCGCGACGGCCTGGCTGTACTCGCGACTGATCTTGTTAATCTTCCAGACATCAGGAGTGCCCACAGGTGACATCGTGATAACGCTGTTACCTATGTTGATGATGATGTCGCGCATCGTCATATCAATGGCATCTTTCGCTCGATCCGCGAAGGCCCGGATTTGAGCTGAGAAACTGCCGCTCTTGCCTGCGTAATGATTGCTCATGATCGCACCTGCAATTCATAGAGGATCGGTGTCCCGGCAGGGTTGATCTCTTTGAGCGGAGGAACGATTGACCAGGTGCGGCCTTGAATTGACATCTTGCTCAGCAGGTCAGGCACCCACTCAAGCCCCTGCGCAGCAATCTTGAGCTTCTTGTCGCCTTGCTTGATGAGGCTGTTGTTCTGGAATTCCTGGCCAGTGAAGTCGAGCAGGATGCCTTGGGCAGTTTGCTCAGTGATAATGTCAGGATCTGACGTTCCGGTTTCGGGATCGTACTCGCCGGGAAGGACATTACCGACAAGTATCGACTGGCCGAACTCGGTGATCATCTCCAGAGCCATCATGGCCATTTCGTCATAGAAAGTCATGGTGGCACCTGAGATAGAAAACCCCACTAGATAGCGGGGCTGGGTCAACGAATCAGCTGTAGGAAAGGTTAACCGTGCTGAATCCGCGGCTTTTTAGCTCTTCAAGTATCTGCTCAATAGACGAGTCGGAAAGTGATTCGCCGATTTCCTGCTTTTTCGCTTCTGCCTCAACTTCCTCGTCATCGACCTCAAACAGAGCTTTGTTCAACTCTTGCCAAGTGCCCATCGTAGGCTGAGATTCGCCTCGCTCGTAGCGTCCAGGCATAACATTGGATATGCCTGCAGCATCAGCCAACTCAGTCAATGTGAGCCCTGCATCCTTGCGCGCATTACGTAGAGCCGAGCGAAAGTTACTGCTTTTTGGATTAGGTAACATGCATCACTCCCTTTTTGAGAGGAGCATACTAAAGCACTCAAAGTAACTTCTACTAGTAACTTTTAGTACTGGCCACTACGAATGCCATCATCTGTTTATACCTTTACAGAAAACAATCCTCGTTGCAGCAAGTAGTCCGCAAACTGCGTCGCACTGGGCCGATCAGGCGCCGCAGGCAATAACCGCTTGCTGGTGTTCGGGATCGTTGCGTACTCGCGTGTCACGGCCCCCTCGACACGCTCCAATGTCACGGCCCCTTTGCGTTTGTCGATTGGGTCAATATCGTCGGCGTGAATTTCGGCCGCCAAGGCCATCTGCCCGTACTGGATACGCGCAGGCAAATAGTTGGCGGCTTTGTTCTCGCCATCCAGATGCACTTCCCGGCGTGGCCAGGACAAAGCCTGTTCGCTGCTGGTCTTGCGCCCCTTCCAGGTCATGCCATCCATCACCAAAGCCGCGCGACCAAACACTATCAGGACGGGCACACAGAGAAAGGTATCGAGTACCTGGAGGTGGGGGCTGATTTGGCGTTTTGAGGTGGGGGTTTTGCAAATCGCAGACAACAAAAAAGGGCCCACCTTTCGGTGAGCCCTTCTAGACCGCCCAGCAGAGCGGATTTTGTTTGGTAGGCGCGATTGGACTCGAACCAACGACCCCCACCATGTCAAGGTGGTGCTCTAACCAACTGAGCTACGTGCCTGCTGTGGGGTCGCATTCTATAGATTTGCGGAGGGGTGTCAACACCTTTTTTGCAGCTAACCCTATGAATAGTCGAATTTTTTATTTTTAACCTTAAAACACTCAGCCGCCAGTGGCTGGCGGGCGGTTTTCAACTCAGGTAGCATCGGCCTCACTCGTAAAAAATATAAAACAGAGGCTGCAGAATGTCGAACACCCCCTATCCCCAGTCCTACTATGCGGCTTCAGCCAATCCAGCCCCTGAGCGCCCTGCCCTGCAGGGCGAGGTGGAAACGGATGTGTGTGTTATCGGCGCCGGCTATACCGGGCTGTCGAGTGCGCTTTTTTTGCTGGAGGCCGGTTTCAAGGTCACGGTCCTGGAAGCAGCGAAGGTGGGGTTCGGTGCTTCCGGACGCAATGGCGGCCAGATCGTTAACAGTTACAGCCGCGATATCGATGTCATCGAACGCACTGTCGGCGCCAAGCAGGCTCAGTTGCTGGGGCAGATGGCCTTTGAAGGCGGCAAGATCATTCGTGAGCGTGTGGCCAAGTATCAGATCCAGTGCGATTTGAAAGACGGCGGCGTGTTTGCCGCCATCACCGCCAAGCAGATGGGCCATCTGGAAGCGCAGAAAAAACTCTGGGAGCGTTTTGGCAATACGTCACTGGAGCTGCTGGATCAGCGCCGGATTCGTGAAGTGGTTGCCTGTGATCAGTATCAGGGCGGGCTGCTGGATATGAGCGGCGGGCATATTCATCCGCTCAATCTGGCGTTGGGTGAGGCCGCGGCTGTCGAGTCTTTGGGCGGCACCATTTATGAGCAGTCTCCCGCTGTTCGCATTGAACGCGGCGCCAATCCTGTGGTGCATACCCCCCAGGGCAAGGTGCGAGCCAAGTTCATTATCGTCGCAGGCAATGCCTATCTGGGCAATCTGGTACCGGAGCTGGCTTCCAAGTCCATGCCCTGCGGTACACAGGTAATCACCACCGAGCCCCTGGGTGATGAGCTGGCCAAGACTCTGTTGCCACAGGACTATTGCGTTGAGGACTGTAACTACTTGCTCGACTACTATCGCCTGTCCGGTGACAAGCGTCTGATTTTCGGGGGCGGCGTGGTGTATGGCGCACGGGACCCTGCCAATATCGAGGCGATTATCCGGCCGAAAATGCTCAAGGCTTTCCCGCAGCTCAAGGATGTGAAAATTGACTATGCATGGACGGGCAATTTCCTGCTGACGCTATCACGCCTCCCTCAGGTCGGCCGTATCGGTGACAACATCTATTACTCCCAAGGTTGCAGCGGCCATGGCGTGACCTATACCCATTTGGCAGGCAAGGTACTGGCCGAAGCCCTGCGCGGCCAGGCAGAGCGCTTTGATGCGTTTGCCGACCTGCCCCACTACCCTTTCCCCGGCGGACAGCTGTTGCGTACACCGCTGACCGCTTTGGGTGCCTGGTACTACAGCTTGCGGGACAAATTCGGCTTTTAACTCTTGTGGTGGCTATGTGGGAGCGGGCTTGCTCGCGATGGCATCACTGCGTTGTGCCAGTCACACCGCGTCGCTTGCATCGCAGGCAAGCCAGCTCCCACAGGGTGATGCCAACGCTTACTTTTGGGACTCCAGAGTCTTGATCGCTGTAGCCCCGGCCTGTTCCTGGCCCGAGCGTGACAGCTCATTGGCCACTTTCAGCCAGCGGGCCTTGTCGACGTTGGCCGGTAGCTGGGTCGGAGACAAAATCAGCACGGCCCAGCCTCCGGCATCCTTCCACGCCGACTCGAATGTGCTGAAGTCCATCAACCGGCGGCGCTCCATGCCGGCACGCAGCAACACCGTGCCTTTGGCGCGGTTGTAACCCACCAGCATCGCGTAACGCGGCTCGGACCACAGGGTGCCGTCGCTAAATCGCAGCATCACCGGGTAGCCGGCTGCCACTTGAGTCAGCAACGCAGACAGGGATTTGTCCAGCGGGTACACCATCAGCCCGTAACCCGCCGCAAGCTGCTCGATATTAGATTGCAATGAGGCCTCGGCACCCGGTAACTGCAGCGGTTTGACCAAAAGTCCGGGGGTGATGCGGACTCTTTGCTCACTTAGCATGCCCGCCAATATTTGCGGGGCACCCTGGTTGGCATTGCCGCGGAAAAACGGCACGCCATTGAGCTCTACCCGTTCTGGCAAGCGTCGAAACTCAGGGGGTTCGACACTGGCGCAGCCCACCATCGCTAACGCAAACACCCCCATCAGCCACAGCCGCGCCGATTTTGCCCCTGTCACTGCCCGCATATTGCCTCGCCCTTAATAAACGCCAGACCTCAAAGTCCGCCATGACCGTCAATCATAGGGCGCCAATAATGCGAGGTATAGCCTTAAGCCACAGCCCAATGGCTGATATAGAGCGAATCGATTAGCTCTACACGACCTTCGGTCAATAGACTGCAACATCGCACAGGCTAGACTGTCATCTGCTTAGCGTGTGTTTGAGCCCGTAGGGGGCAAAGGAGGCACTGATGAGCCCGATACTCACTATTTTTCTGCTGATTGCCGGTTGGCTGGCCGTTGCTGGCGCCATGCTCTGGGGCCTGATGCGTATTAGCCGCCATCATCACCCGCAGGTGCAGGCAAAACCGCAAGATGTCCCTGAAAAACCGGTAGCTGGCGCAGCAAGCGCACATTGAACCCACAAAAAAGCCGTCCACCCCAAAGAGAGTGGACGGCTTTTTAGCATCAACCTGCGTTTACTTGATCAGCGCAGCCTGACGCCTTTCCCGGATCTGACGCGCCACAATGTTGAGTGTTTCAACCGTGGCCGAGAACGCCATCGCTGCATACACGTAACCTTTCGGCACATGGGCACCGAACCCTTCAGCGATCAGGGTCATGCCGATCATGATCAGGAAGGCCAGGGCCAGCATCACCACGGTCGGGTTGTCGTTGATGAACTTGGCCAGAGGCTCCGAAGCCAGCAACATCACCATCACCGCCACCACCACTGCAATCACCATGATCGGCAAGTGCTCGGTCATGCCCACCGCCGTAATGATGCTGTCGATGGAAAACACCAGGTCAAGCATGAGGATCTGGCCGATGGCAGCGGCAAAGCCCAAGGTGACTTTCGACGACACACTGTCGGCTTTTTCTTCCACTTGCGGGGTCATGCTGTGGTGGATTTCGCTGGTGGCCTTCCACACCAGAAACAGACCACCGGCAATCAGGATCATGTCCTTCCACGAGAAGGCCTTACCCAGCACTTCAAATACCGGCGTGGTCAGTTGCACGATGTAGGCAATGGTACCCAGCAAGCCCAGACGCAGGATCAGTGCCATGCCGATACCAATACGGCGTGCCTTGGTGCGGTATTGCTCAGGCAGTTTGTTGGTCAAAATCGAGATAAAGATCAGGTTATCGATACCCAGCACGATTTCCATCACGATCAACGTGGCTAAAGCGACCCAGGCTGCGGGGCTGGCAGCCAGTTGTAAAAGATATTCCATAGGTGTGTTCGGACTCTGCAGTAAGACCAGTTAAATAGCTTTAGATGAATCTTGCTTTTCTTGCTCAGGCTTTTCTTTTTCAATCAGCCCACCGGTGGCTTCGCTGAGCGCTTGCTCCGCAGCCTTGTGAGTGTCATCAATTGCCTGTTTAGCGGATTCAGCGGTTTTGCTCAGCACCTGTTGCGCGGCTTTTTCAGCCTGGTCGCAACCCGCAATCGCCAGCAAACCTGCCGATAACAGTACGGCTACTGCTGCTTTTTTCATGTTCATGGTCATTTCCCTCTCTAAACCGGCGGCCACCAAAGTGGCTTGCGCATAACGCGGGATTCTAGAGAATCCAACACTTCAGGAAAATTCGTATTTTTAAACGCTATACTTCGGTTTTTACGAAGTGTTGCGACGCTGATGCTTAATTACCGCCAATTGCATTACTTCTGGGTCGTGGCCAAGACCGGCAGCATTGTTCGCGCTTGCGAGCAACTGAACCTCACGCCGCAGACGATCAGCGGGCAAATCAGCCTGCTCGAAGATACCTATGGCCTGCCGTTGTTTCGCCGGGTCGGACGCCAACTGGAGCTGACCGAGACCGGACGCCAGGTGCTGCCTTATGCCGAGCAGATCTTTCAGGTCGGCAGTGAACTGGAAAGCATGCTGCGCATGGCGCCCAAGGAACAACAGATCTTGTTTCGAGTGGGTGTGGCCGACGTGGTGCCCAAGTCGATTGTGTACCGCCTGATTGCTCCGACCATGGAGCTGGATAAACCGATTCGCATCACCTGTCGCGAAGACAAGCTTGACCGGCTACTCGCGGACCTCGCTATTCAGCGTCTTGATTTGGTAATTTCCGACAGCCCTATGCCTTCGCACCTGGATATCAAGGGATTCAGTCAAAAACTGGGCGAGTGCGGCATCAGTTTTTTTGCTACTGCGACGCTGGCCCAAGACTATGCCGAAAACTTTCCGCATTGCCTGCAAGGCGCGCCGCTACTGATCCCCGGGCCCGAAACCATGCTGCGCAGCCGCTTGTTGCGCTGGCTGGCCGAGCAGCAGATCCAGCCGCGAATCGTGGGGGAATTTGATGACAGCGCGCTGATGCAGGCTTTCGGTCAGTCGGGGATCGGCGTCTTTATCGCACCCAGCGTGATTGCCCAGGAAGTGATGCGTCAGTTTGATGTCGAACTGATCGGCCACACCGAGGCGGTCACCGAATCCTTCTACGCCATTACCGTGGAGCGCAAGATCCGCCACCCCGGCATCGTTGCGATTACCGAGGGGGCACGCCGCGAGTTGTTTACCCCGCGCTAGCACACACTGGCGGCGCCTTGGCAGTCATCAGCACCAGCGCCAGCAGAATCGATACCAGGATAAACCCGGCGGCAGCAAACCCCAGGTTATCCAGGCCATAGCTATCGATTACCCGCCCCCCCACCATCGCACCCAGGCCGATCCCCAGATTGGCCCCGGCAATGTTCAGCGACGCGGCAAATGCCGGGGCATGGGGGGCAACTTTCATCAGCCGCACATGGCTGACCAGAAACATGGCCGCCTGGGTCACCCCCCAAATGCCCATGGCCGCCGCCAGGCCCAGGGTTGAGTGAATGCTCGGCACCAGCGCCACCAGGCCGCCGATCATAAAGGCACAAAACACCATCGAGGCGATCAGCGGATGGCGATCCACCATGCGCCCGCCCAACGAGTTGCCGATCAGGCCTACGGCGCCAAAGCCCATCAGGCACCACCCCACCAGCGTGCCGTCAAAGCCTGCCAGGCGCTCAAGAATATCGGCCAGATAGGTGTAGGCCGTAAACATGCCGCTGAACACCAGAACGGACAACACGATATGGCCAATCATCAATGGGCTGCGCAGCAGGGCAAACTGCGAACTCAGAGTGACGCTTTCTTTCACTGCCCGGGTGACAGGTAAATAGATCCACAGCAACAGCGCCTTGGCCAGGGCGACCACCGCCAGAATACCGAAGGCACTGCGCCAGCCCCAAGCATCCGAGATCAGGGTGCCTACAGGAATGCCAAATACCGTCGCACAAACGATGCCGAACCCGATTTTGGCAATCGCCCGCCCGGCGTAATCCGGGCCTACGATATCCACCGCCGTTTCGCTAGCCAGAGCCCAAAACACCGGCAACCCCAATGCCGGCAGCAGCCGCGCAAAAGCCATCACCCAAATGTTCGGCGCTAGCGCCGCCACGGTGTTGGCGAAGGCGAACATCAGCAAAATCGAGATAAACAGGCGCTTGCGCTGAAAACGCGCAAAGTAGGCGGTCAAAAACGGCCCGAGGGCAGCGACCGTAAAGGCGAACAAAGTCACCAGTAAACCGGCCTGGGGCACGCTGACCTCCAAGTCGCGGGCTATTGAAGGCAGCAGGCCGACGATGACAAATTCGGTGGTGAGCACGGTAAAACCGGCCGCAGACAGCAGCAGGATGGGCAACAGCATGAATAACTCCAGAGACAACGAGGCCAGCGAAAGCCCGAAAGGCCCGCTGATTTGAAGAAAAGTGGGGGATGAGCAATGGTAACAGAATGCTTCACCTTGAAGCGATGTAACCCGAAACAAGTTCAACCACGGATGTGGCAGATTGCCCCTGCGTAGGAAAGCACCTACACGTCTATGATAAAGTTCGTATCCCGCCGACTTGCGTCGATCAGCCTGCCCGTTTGCCGCCGATCGCCCCACAGTTTTTCAATGCGCTACCCAGAACAACTAGAGAAACCTTTATGACTGACGCTCCACCTACCCTGCTGCAAAAGCTCATGCGCACCAGCCTGGTAACCCAGATTGTGATCGGTCTGATTGCAGGTATTTTGCTGGCATGGCTTGCGCCCTCGGCAGCGCTTTCGGTGGCCTTTATCGGCAAGGTGTTCGTCAGCGCCTTGAAAGCCGTTGCGCCGATTCTCGTGTTTGTACTGGTCATGGCCTCGATTGCCAACCACAAGCACGGCCAGGAAACCCATATCCGCCCGATTCTGGTTCTGTACCTGTTCGGCACCTTTGCTGCTGCTGTGGTGGCCGTTATCGCCAGCATGCTGTTCCCGTCGAATCTGGTACTGGCCACCGAGAACATCGCCATTACCGCCCCCGGGGGTATCAGCGAGGTACTGCAAAGCCTGATGTTGAGTGTGGTCGACAACCCGGTCAGCGCACTGATGAATGCCAACTTTATCGGCATCCTGGCGTGGGCCATCGGCATGGGCATTGCCATTCGTCATGCCGGCGACACTACCCGCACCGTACTCAATGACCTGTCCAACGGTGTCACCCTGATCGTGCGCGTAGTTATCCGCTTTGCACCGCTGGGCATTTTCGGCCTGGTGGCTGCCACCCTCGCCTCTTCGGGCTTCGGTGCCCTGCTGGGTTATCTGCACCTGCTCACAGTGTTGATTGGCTGCATGCTGTTTGTGGCGCTGGTGGTCAATCCGCTGATTGTGTTCTGGAAGTTGCGTCGCAACCCGTATCCGCTGGTATTTCTGTGCCTGCGCGAAAGCGGGATTACCGCGTTTTTCACCCGCAGTTCGGCGGCCAACATTCCGGTGAACATGGCGTTGAGCGAGCGTCTGGGCCTGCATGAAGACACCTACTCGGTGTCCATCCCGCTGGGGGCCACCATCAATATGGCGGGCGCGGCGATTACCATCACCGTGTTGAGCCTGGCTGCCGTGCATACACTGGGGATTGCGGTCGATATTCCGACTGCTATTTTGCTGAGTGTGGTTGCAGCCATTTGCGCCTGCGGCGCATCGGGTGTGGCGGGCGGTTCGCTGCTGTTGATTCCGCTGGCGTGCAGCCTGTTCGGCATCCCGAGCGAGATTGCCATGCAGGTGGTGGCCGTGGGCTTCATTATCGGCATCCTGCAGGACTCGGCGGAAACCGCGCTCAACTCCTCCACCGACGTACTCTTTACTGCGGCGGCCTGTATGGCCCAGGAAGACAAGCCGCTGCAACAGGGCTGAGGCCATGTGGGCGGGCAAGCCTGCGATGCTTACAACTCGGTATGTCTAAATAACCGGGGCGCTGCCATCGCGAGCAAGCCCGCTCCCACAGTGGATCAGGCCAGCACCTGACGTTGAGG
>NZ_JASJWL010000083.1:0-16611 GCF_035019225.1 Pseudomonas sp. CCC4.1
GGCTTGCTCGCGATAGCAGCACCGCGGTTTAACTGACTGACCGCATCGCCTGCATCGCAGGCAAGCCAGCTCCCACAGGTTTTGCCGTGTTCCCAGAATTCGGGGCCTGCCACGAAACTCTGTGGGAGCGGGCTTGCTCGCGATAGCAGCACCGCGGTTTAACTGACTGACCGCATCGCCTGCATCGCAGGCAAGCCAGCTCCCACACGTTTTGCAGTGTTCCCAGAATTCGGGGCCTGCCACGAAACTCTGTGGGAGCGGGCTTGCTCGCGATAGCAGCACCGCGGTTTATCTGACTGAGCGCATCGCCTGCATCGCAGGCAAGCCAGCTCCCACAGGTTTTGCAGTGTTCACCGAATTCGGGGCCTGCCACTGAGCTCTGTGGGAGCGGGCTTGCTCGCGATAGCAGCACCGCGGTTTAACTGACTGACCGCATCGCCTGCTCGCGAGCAAGCCAGCTCCCACACGTGCTGCTTAATCCGCGCTGCCCCGCACCAACCGTTCCAGCGCCAGCAAGTCCGGGATTTTCGCCACATGATCGCCCACCTGTACCGCCGCGCGCTCCAGCGGGCACAGCGGCACGTCGACAAAGCTCAACTGGCTATCGACCTTGTAGGAGCGCGGGATGCCCTGAATCACCATGGCCATGAATTTGAAATCCGGGTCACCACCCAGCGTGTTGAGGATGACGATCCGCGCCCGCTCACCGATCACCAGTGGCCCGCCGCATGCCGCTTCAAAGCTGATCAACGGCAGTTGGTGGTCGCGCCAGGTAATCTGGCGCAGGTGCCAGGGCGGGGAGTCGCTGCTGGGCTCGCCGCGCTGCCAGCCGATAAGCTCGGCAATGGCCACATTGGGCAGCAATAGATAGCGATCTGCTAGCGGCAGCAGCAAGCCGGTCAAGCTGCCCACGCGATGGTCAAGCATGGAAGTTGCTCCAGTAGGCAATGCGCTCCAGCAGCACGGACTCTTGATAAGGTTTGCCCAGGTAGTCGTTGACGCCAATGGCCATCGCCCGGTTCTGGTGTTTTTGCCCGGTGCGCGAAGTGATCATGATGATCGGCAGGTCCTTGAGGCGCGGGTCGTTACGCACGCGGGTAGCCACTTCGAAGCCGTCCATGCGCGGCATTTCAATGTCCAGCAGCATCAGGTCAGGGGTGTGCTCTTCCAGTACGCTCATGGCGTCGACCCCGTCCTTGGCCGTGATGACGTTCATGCCGTTGCGCTCCAGCAGGCGGCTGGTGACTTTGCGCACGGTGACCGAGTCGTCCACCACCAGTACCAGCGGCGGGCGCACGGCCGGGGTGAATTCCAGGGCGCCCACCGCCTCGTGCTGCGCCCGCTGCAACGGCTGACGCGCCTGATGGGCACGGATATAGGCCGGCAGGTCGAGGATCAGCACCACCCGCCCGTCCCCCAGAATGGTCGCGCCCGACAGGCCCTGTACCCCGGTAAATTGCGGGCCGAGGCTCTTGACCACAATCTCCCGCGAACCCAACAGCGCATCCACCTGCAACGCCACGCGCTGGTCCTGGCAATGCACCAGCAGCACCGGCAGCGAATGGCTTTCGCCCACCAGCTTGGGTTTGCCCACGGTTTGCAGCAACTCGCCCAGGTAACGCAGCTCGTAGGTTTGCCCACCGTAGTGATAAAGCGGCGGGTTGAGCTGGTAGTAGCCTTCCAGCTCGTTGGGCATGACGCGCACCACACCTTCAACGGTGTCGAGGGCAATGGCGTATTGTTCGTCTGCGCACTGCACCATCAAAGCCCGGTTGAGCGACACGCTGAAGGGCAGGCGAATCTGAAAATGCACGCCCTGGCCCGCCACCGAATCGATGGTCATGCTGCCGCCCAACTGGCGCACCTCTTCATGTACCACGTCCATGCCGACGCCACGCCCGGAGATCTGGGTGATTTTTTCGGCCGTGGAAAACCCGGGCTGCAGGATGAACTGCAGCACCTCACGGTCGCTGATGCTTGCTTCAGGGTTCAGCAAGCCACGCAGGATGGCTTTGCGGCGCACGGCTTCCAGCGGCACTCCCGCGCCATCGTCGTGCATGTCGAATACTACGTCGCCGCCTTCATAGGACAGTTCCAGGCTGATCAGCCCCTGCTCCGGCTTGCCGCTGGCATGGCGCACGTCGGCCGGTTCCAGGCCATGGTCGACGGCATTGCGCAGCATATGCTCCAGGGGCGCAACCATGCGTTCCAGAACGTTGCGATCGATCTCGGCTTCGGCATTGATCACGCTGAATTCAACCTGCTTGCCCAGCTCGCTGGCAACCTGGCGCACCACCCGCTTGAGGCGCGGCAATACGCGCTCGAACGGCACCATGCGCGTGCCCATCAGGCCCTCTTGCAATTGCGTGTTCACCCGCGCCTGTTTTTGCAGCAGCCCGTGAGCGTCCTGGTAGCGGGCCGTCAGGGTCGCCTTGAGGTCTAGCAGATCGGAAGCTGATTCGAACAGGGCTCGGGACAGCTGCTGCAGCAGGGAATGGCGGTCCATTTCCAGCGGGTCGAATTCGTCGTAGGCCACGCCATCGGCTTCGGTGTGCGCGCGGTTGTGCAGGCGACCCTGGGTTTCGATGTCGAGGCGCCGCAGTTGATCCTGCATCCGCTCAAGGGTGGTCTGCATCTCGTTGAGGGCGACCTGACCGTCGTTGACCTGCTGTTCCACACGCCCCCGAATGATCGAGGCTTCACCCGCCAGGTTAACCAGGTCTTCGAGCAGCTCGGCCGGAACCTTGAGGGTGTCCAGCCCGGTGCGCTCACCTTCGGGCACCGGTGCAGGCGCAGGCTCGGGCTTGACCGGGGTGGCAGGTGTCGGCCGGGCGTTACGCTCAATCTGGCGGATTTTCTCGATCAGCACCTGGGGCGAAGGCAGCGCCTGACCACTGCGCAGCGCGTCAAGCATTTGCGCAAGCTGGTCGTGGCAACGCTGCAGCAACACAAAGAGCCCATCACTGGGCGTGATGGCACCTACCGAAATATCCTCGAAAAGGGTTTCAAGCTCATGGGAAAAATCGCCAATCGCGGCGACCTCCACCATCCGCGCCCCACCCTTGAGGGTATGCAGGTCGCGCAGCAGGTTTTCCACTTCAAGGTGGCTTTGCGGCTCGGCTTGCCAACGCGCCAGGGCCGCACCCGAGCTTTCGAGAATATCGAAGGCTTCTTCGAGGAAGATTTCCTGTAACTGCGGATCTTCATTGCTCGGTGGCGCTTGCGGGGCAACGCTGCCACCATCAGGCAGGGCTGCACTGTAAAGACGAAAGCCGCGAATGGCCTCGATCAGTTCATAAGGCTCGCTCAACGTTTGCTTGTGCAGCAATTTTTCAAGCATCAGCGCCAGTTGCTCGTGGCTGCGCTCCAGCAGGCGAGCCAGTGCCGGACTGTCACTCAGGCGCCGGTCCAGCAAGCCTTCATACAAGTGTTCAAGCTCATGGGCCAGTTCAGCGATCGGTTCAATACCGGCCATGCGCGCCCCACCCTTGAGGGTGTGCAAATCGCGCTGCAAGGACGACAGCGACGCCAGGCTATCGGGTGCACTGAGCCAGCGCTGCAAGGCCTGCGCGGCACTCTCGAGGATGTCCACCGCCTCTTCGAGAAAAATCTCGACGATTTCATCATCGATGTCCTCGTCCTGGCCTCCACCCAATTGCCTGGTGGCGGCCCCCAGCTCGGTAACCCGCCCGCCATCACCGCGAATCAGCCCTGTGGCGTCAGGCGCGAGCCCTTCGTGCAGCAGCGCGTGCAGGGTCTGGACCAACTGCGGCTGCGGGGTGATTTCCTGCCCTGCCGCCAACTGGTCGAGCATGTTGATCAGGGCTTCCTGGGCATCATCGGCCGCTTCGAAAAACCGCTCGCTGGGTGCCAGGCTGCTTTCTTCGACCGCGCCATAGAGGTCAAGCAGGGCTTCGCACAGCGCATCCATGGGCTGCAAGTCCAGCAGGTGGGCAGACTCACCCAGGGTGGTCAGCTGATCCAGCAGGCTGTCCAGGCCATCGCGTTCATGGGGGTTCTGGTGCCAGGTTTTAAGCAGCTCCTGGGCATCGAACAGAATATCCATGCTCTCGGCCAGAAACTCGGCAATGCGCTGCGGGTCACGCCTGGCCACCCAACTGCTTGCAGGGCTATTGAGCAGGGTATCCAGGCGGCTGGCGATCAGTTGCTCGGTGCGCTCGATCAGTGAGCGCGCACCCTGGATCTCGGCCAGCGGGTCGCTATCCAGTTGCTTGAGCCCCGCATGCAGCAGGGTGTCAGCTTCCAGCAGCAGGTCGATTTCATCCTCCCCTAGGGCAAGCGTGTGCGCCTTGTATTCACGCACCAGATGGTCCAACGGCGCGGCCAGTTCAGCCATGGGCATCACGCCTGCCATATGTGCGCTGCCTTTGAGGGTGTGCACGGCCAGTTGCAAATCGTCACTGGCCTGCAGCGGCATGTGTGCACGGGCCTGGTCCAGAAAACGGTCAAGGCGCTCAAGGTGGGCTTGTGCTTCCTGACGGAAGATATCCAGCAACTGTGGATCGAAATTGCCGGCGTCCTGGGCAATCAACAGTGGTTGCGGCTCGCCTTGGGCCAGGTGCTGCGCGCGTGCGGCCAGTTGGTCGACGTCTTCGCGTTGACGCTGGCTTTGTTCGGCAAAGGCCTGAATCAGTTCGGGCAGCATGGCCATAACGTCTTCAAGCAGTTGGAAGATCTGCGCAGACGGCGCCACGCTACGCTCAATCACCCGGTTGAGCAGGTTTTCGACCGCCCACGCCAGCTCTGCCAGCACCAGCGCACGCACCATGCGCCCGCTGCCCTTGAGGGTATGGAAGCCGCGCCGCAACTCGGCCAGCGCAACACTGTCCGCCGGGTTGGCGACCCATTGCGGCAGGCTGTCGTGCAGGCTGATCAGGACTTCGTCCGTTTCTTCGAGAAAGACTTCCAGCAGTTCTTCGTCCAGCGGCGCTTCATCCACGGGTGGCGGTAGCAAACTGGCAGGCATGTGTTGCGCCGGAGGATTGAGCGCCGACAGCGGGCTGGCCAGTACATCGGCCAGGCCAGGCGCCTGCAGGTCCGGCATCAGCGATTGCTCTTGGCCGCCAGGCCTATCATTGGACAATGGCACGGGATGCGTCGCCGGCGCGTAACCCAGTGCAGCCAGGCTGTTTTCGGCCCGATCCAGCACCTGCTCGCTCGAAGCACCAGGGTCCTGGGCCAGGCGTTCCAGGTAATACTCAATGCTGATCAACGCATCGGCCAAGTGATCAAGTTGCTCGTACGCGGGGTGATCAGACCCTTGCAGCACGCGCTCACGCAAATATTCATTGCAGGCTTGCAGCAAGCTGGCCGCGCGATTCAGGGGAATCATCGCCAGCGCCCCGCGGATTTGCGTCAACAGCGCAGGCACGGACTGCAAGTGCTGGCGGTCGTACTCGGCCGCCAGATAATCGCCGATCAGGTCTTTGACTTCTTCAAGGCCGATGCGGGCTTCCTTGATTACCAACTGGTGAATCTGCATCAGGTCAGTGGTGGGCAACCGGCTTTCTTCACGCAGCGAGGGCTCGACGCTGCCGACCATACCGGCCAGGGTGGCCTCGACATAAAGCAGGGCCGAGGCCACATCCATCAACACCGCATCGGTGGGTTCGCGCTGGCCCTGGGCCAGGCTTTGCAACACCGCCAGTTGATCAATGATGACTTTACGCGGTTGCCCGAACCCCAGTACGGCCAGGGTGTCAGCGATCTGACGCAGTGGCGCCATCAGGCTGCTCAGTTCCGAGACATGCAGGCGATCACTGCGCACAAACAGGTCGAGGCGTTCCTTGACCCGCACCAGTTCTTCGCACAACGCCGCCACCACCGAGCGCATGGCATCCCGGTCAGGGCCGGCCAACCGCGCCCGCTCCTCGTCGACCATCGCCGCATCGGGCATGGCCTGATCCAGTTCGTAGTGGTTTTTCAGCGCGAGCATTTTCGTGGTCGGATGCTCGGCCTTGGCAATATAAAACAGCAGGCTGGTCAGCAGGTCTTCGGGGGCAGGATGGTTGATGGCCTCGATGCCCTGTGCCAGCAGGCGCTTGAGTTCCTTGTCGGATTTTTTCAGCAGGCTGCGCAGGGCCGGGCTGTTGGGCACCCGACCTTTAAACATGCCGTCGACCAGTGCAGCGGCAATTTTCCACAAGGCGTTGAGCGGTGCTCCCTGGCAAATGCCTTGCAGTTGCGCGAACACCGCGGCCATTTTTTCCAGGTTGGCCTGCACCGCTTCACCGCGGCGCAAAGCCAGGAACGCGGCCTGCAGGGTGTGGCGCATCACGCGCAGCTGGCTCGGCAAGTCAGCAGGTGCCAGCCGGGCCAGGGCGGCCTCATCCAGGGCGGGCAACACCTGCAAGGGCGGGCTGAACAGGCTGGTTTCCGAGAGCAGGGCCTGGCCACGGGCGCTGCGCAAATCGTTGAGCAACGGCAACACCACCAGGGGCCAGTCGCGCCGGGCACTGTGGACGCGGTCCAGATACAACGGCAATTGGCTGAACGCTTGCTGCAGCAGGCGCAGTGCTTCGTCGACCTGGCTGACGCGGCCCTCCTGCAGGGCAATCACCAGTTGCTCCATCTCTTCGGCCAGCAAAGCCGCGCCATAGAATTCAACCATCAGCAAACTGCCATGCACCTGATGAATGCAATCCAGGCACTGTTCCAGCACGTCGGCGGCTGGCCGCTGGGCATAGGCGTCCAGCGCCATTCTGGCCTGTTTCAGGGTATGGGCAATTTCGCCTTTGACCCATTCAAGGGCCACATAGTCGTGCCGGTCAACCATAACGACTCCAGTCAGAATTGCAGCGCATTACTGTGGCTCATGGTCTTTGGACGGAGCAGGCAAAGTAAAACCGGACACCGAGCGCCGCAGCTGGCTGGCCATTTTGGCCAGATTGCCGATGCTTTCGGCGGTCGCCGTGGAGCCGGACGAGGTCTGATTGGTGATTTGCTGAATGACACTCATGGTCAGGGAAATCTGCGCCGCCGAAGTGGTCTGCTTTTGTGCGGCATTGGAGATACTTTGAATCAGGTCTGCCAGGTTTTGCGACACCCCTTCGATCTCTTCCAGCGCCACGCCAGCGTCATGGGCCAGACGGGCACCGCGCACCACTTCGGTAGTGGTTTGCTCCATCGAAATCACGGCCTCGTTGGTATCGGCCTGAATGGCCCGCACCAGGGTTTCGATTTGCCGCGTCGCCGCCGATGAGCGCTCGGCCAGGCGCTGCACTTCGTCGGCCACCACGGCAAAGCCGCGCCCGGCATCACCGGCCATCGAGGCCTGAATGGCCGCATTGAGCGCCAAAATATTGGTCTGATCGGCAATATCATCAATCAGGCTGACGATATCGCCGATTTCCTGTGAGGACTCGCCAAGGCGCTTGATTCGCTTGGCGGTGTCCTGGATCTGATCGCGAATATTGTCCATGCCGCGAATGGTGTTATGAACCACTTCATTGCCCTTGTTGGCAATCGCTACGGAACGCTCGGCAACCGCCGAAGATTCGGAAGCGTTGGCCGATACCTCGTCGATCGAATGGGCCATTTCCTGGATCGCCCCGGAGGCCTCGGCAATCTGCTGGGCCTGATGCTCGGAAGCTTCGGCAAGCTGCATGGCGGTGGCCTGGGTTTCCTGTACCGCTGCCGCGACCTGGCCTGCTGTCAGGTTGATGGTGGCCACCAGTTCACGCAGCTGGTCGATGGAGTAATTGATCGAGTCGGCGATGGCACCGGTGAAATCTTCGGTCACCGAGGCGGTCACCGTCAGGTCGCCGTCCGCCAGATCGGCAATCTCGTCAAGCAAGCGCATGATCGCGTTCTGGTTTCGCTCGTTCTTTTCCGCCGTCTCGCGCAATTGGCGATTGGTTTCGCGCACCATCACCAGGCCGATCAAGATAATCGATGCCAGTGCCAGCAAGCCCAGAACATAACCGCCGATGATATCCAGCGAGCGCCCGCTGGCGAGGTTTTCAAAACCATTGGCCAGGGTCGAGGCTTCATCGAGGAGGGTTTGCGACAGGCTGAAAATGTTGTTTGCCGCTTCGCGCACATGGAACAGTTGCGGCGAGGTTTCAAGGATTTCATCCACCGTACCGGACACAAACTGGAACAGCTCGGAAATCTCCTGCAAGCGGGCGCGGGCATCCTTGTCTTCAACCTGGGTAATTCTCATCCCTTCATTGCCTTCGAGCATGCCGTTGAGCACCAGCCCGAAGCGGTTGGCATCACGGCCAAAGGCACCGGCGGCCTGGGCAGCGTTTTCGTCACCGGCCAGCACGGTATTGACCGCACCCAGAATACGCTCGGCCAACAAGGACTGGCGCTGGGCCAGAGCTACCTGGCTGGCAGGGGCGCCTCGCTGCAAAAGGATTTCGACGACTTTTTCGTATTCAACCTGCAACTGCGGCACGGTCTCGGCCAGGGTTGCAGCCACCTGATGCAGCGACAGCACGGTTTGTTCGCTGGCCAGAATGGCGTTGACGTTGTTGAGCAGCAGCTCCCAGTCACGTTGCACCGCCTGCATTTCTTTATGTACGGCTGCAGGAGCAGGAGGCAGGCCGGTGGCCGGGTCGCCTTTTCTCAGATAACCCCAGCGCTGGCTGAAATCATTGCGCGCATCAATCAGCAACTTGAATGCGGCGGCTTTGCCGGCAGCGGCCTCGGTGGCGTTTTTGGCGATACGCTGGGACAGCACCCGCAACTCACCTGCGTGGCTGATGTACTGCTTGTCGTAGTTGGACTGGGTATTGAGGTAAGCAAAGTTGGCGAATAACAGCATGATGAACACGATCAGGGCGATAAAAAGCACGATGATCTGCGAACGACTGCGCGACCCTTCCAGTGGTTTAGCGGTATTGGCTGTGGTCATCGATCAGGTCCCGAAATCCCGTTTTAAAGCTGAAAGCCTGCTCATACGGCCACCGCCCAGAACTGTGGCGCCCGGGCCAGGGCAAACGGGCTGAACACCCACCACAGGTGCTCAGCGGCAAAGTGCCCTTGCACATAAGGCGCAAATACCGGGTGGGGCAAGGTTTGCGTATCCGTATTGAGGTCGGCATGGGCGAAGTGCTGCATGCCCTGCACTTCATCGACCTGCAAGCCGACAAACACGTCTTTGTATTCCAGCACCAATACACGGCGCTGTTTACGCAAGGGTGACAGCTCGACCCCGAAAAAACCGCACAGATCCATGATCGGCAGCAGTTGCCCACGCAAATTGGCCACGCCCTTGACCCAGGGTTTTACCCCGGGCAGCAGGGTGAACCGTGGTTCATGCAGGATCTCGGCAATTTCGCCCATCGGCGCCACAAAACAATGCTCGCCGATGCGAAAACCAATACCGCTCCAGGTGTCGAGCTGCGCCTGTGCAGGCGCCAGACCCGCCGCCAGCGAGCGACAACGCTGGTCGATCTCAAGCAGCAGTTCGAAGGCTGTCAGTGCGCCGGGCATAGGGTGACCGTCATTTAGGAGGGTTTTCTTCCAGGATTTGTTTCACCTTGAGGATCAGTTGCTCTTCATCCACCGGTTTGGTCAGGTAGCCCTTGGCACCCTGGCGCTGGGCCCAGACCATGTCGGTTTCCTGATCCTTGGTCGTCACGACGATCACCGGGATGTTGCCGGTTTCCGGATCTTTTGTGAGCTGACGCGTCGCCTGAAAGCCGTTGAGGCCCGGCATCACAATGTCCATCAAGACCACATCGGGCTTTTCCTGACGCGCCAGGGCAACACCGTCTGCGCCGTTTTCGGCCTTGAGCACTACATGGCCGTGCTTTTCGAGCATGCCGGTCAATTTGTACATTTCAGTCGGCGAATCATCGACGATCAGAATGCGAGCCATGGTGTTCCCCATTTATCAGGTGGTTGGCCGGCTGGCCGGTGTTATTGGGCACTTTGGGTGATAGTGAAGGCTGGCACATGTGCCTTGATTGCGCTCAGCAGTTCGTCGCGACTGAAGGGCTTGGTCAAAAATTGATCAGAGCCAACAATCCGCCCCTTGGCCTTGTCGAACAGACCGTCCTTGGACGACAACATGATCACCGGGATCGACTTGAAAGCCCGGTTGCTCTTGATCAGGGCGCAGGTCTGATAGCCATCCAGGCGCGGCATCATGATGTCGACAAAGATAATGTGCGGGTGGTGGTCGACAATCTTGGCCAGCGCATCAAAGCCATCGATGGCGGTAATCACCTCGCAGCCCACGTTTTTCAACAGTGTTTCGGCGGTGCGGCGAATGGTTTTCGAATCGTCGATCACCATCACCTTCAAGGCGCTGGAATGCTTTTCCATATCTGCTCTACCATCGCCAAGGCGACCCGTTTTGTTACAACTGTACGGCCTGAAACCCCAACTCCTTGATGGACAAGGGCTGCAAGCACTGTGCGAGCCTTTTTAGCACAGTCACGACCTTCAATCTATCGAAGGGCTGCGGGCTGACTGGAGCAGGCGGTTTTTCCTTGACCGGGGCCACACTCAGCGCCACTCTGGCGCCACTTTTCAAAGCCTTTGCGCCCACTATTTATTTGAGGAATTTGCCATGAGCGTTCGAGTCGGGATTGTCATGGACCCCATTGCGGGCATCTCCTATAAAAAGGACAGCTCGCTGGCCATGTTGCTGGCAGCCCAGGACCGTGGCTGGACCCTGTTCTACATGGAGCAGCAAGACCTTTACCTGAATGAAGGCAAGGCCCGGGCCCGCATGAAGCCGCTGAAGGTGTTCGCCAACCCGCAAAAGTGGTTTGAGCTGGACGCCGAGACCGACACGGCCCTGAGCGATCTGGACGTGATCCTGATGCGCAAGGACCCGCCCTTCGACATGGAGTTTGTGTACTCCACCTACCTGCTGGAACAGGCCGAGCGCGATGGCGTACTGATCGTCAACAAACCGCAGAGCCTGCGCGACTGTAACGAAAAACTGTTCGCCACCCAGTTCACCCAATGCACGCCGCCAACCGTGGTCAGCCGCCGCGCCGACGTGCTGCGTGAATTTGCTGCCTTGCACGGTGACGTGATCCTCAAACCGCTGGACGGCATGGGCGGCACCTCGATTTTCCGCCACCGAGTGGGCGACCCGAACCTGTCGGTGATTCTCGAAACCCTGACCAACAACGGCACCCAGCAGATCATGGCGCAGGGCTATTTGCCGGCGATCAAGGATGGCGACAAACGCATCCTGATGATTGACGGCGAGCCGGTAGATTACTGCCTGGCGCGTATTCCGGCGCAAGGTGAGACCCGCGGCAACCTCGCCGCAGGCGGTCGTGGCGAAGCCCGCCCGTTGAGCGAAAAGGACCGCTGGATTGCAGCTCAGGTCGGCCCGACGCTGCGTGAAAAGGGTCTGCTATTTGTAGGTCTGGACGTAATCGGTGAGCACCTGACTGAAATCAACGTTACCAGCCCGACCTGCATCCGCGAGATCGATAATGCGTTCGGCACCAATATCGGCGCCCTGTTGATGGATGCGATCGAGCGCAAGCTCGCTGCACGCTGATCTGCAAGCCCTATAAAAGACCAACATTGCGCTATCATGGGCACCCCGTGAAACCCGCGATGTTGGTCTTTTTGCCATGACACTTCCCAACGACCTGCCCCCCGAACTCGGCCATAAAGGCGTGCGTGCGGCCGATCGCCTCGGATTTACCCTGTTTGTCGCGGCACTGCTGCATATTGCAGTGATCGTCGGCGTGGGGTTCAACATGGAAGCGCCCAAACAGATCAGCAAAACCCTGGAAATCACCCTGTCCACGTTCAAAAGCGAAAAAGCGCCGGAAAAAGCCGATTTTTTAGCCCAGGACAACCAGCAGGGCAGCGGCACGCTGGACAAGAAAGCGGTGCCCAAGACGACGGAAATCGCCCCTTTCCAGGACAACAGCGTCAAGAAGGTCACCCCGCCGCCTGCCGCCAAACCCGAACAGACCCAGGCCGCACCCAAGGCCGCCGTGACTACCGTGGCGCCCACGGCAAAAAAAGCCCCGAGCCAGCCGCAGAAGGTCAAGACCCAAGCGGCACCCAAGGCCAGCATTCCAACGTTCGACAGTTCCCAGCTGTCCAGCGAGATTTCCAGCCTCGAAGCCGAACTGGCCAACGAGCAGCAGCTGTACGCCAAGCGCCCGAAGATCTACCGCATGAGCGCGGCTTCGACCATGCGCGACAAGGGCGCCTGGTATAAAGAAGACTGGCGTAAGAAGATTGAACGCATCGGCAACCTCAACTACCCCGAGCAGGCACGCCGGGAAAAGATCTACGGCAAGCTGCGCCTGCTGGTGTCGATCAACCGCGACGGTTCGCTGCATGAAGTGCTGGTGCTTGAATCGTCGGGCCAGCCGCTGCTGGACCAGGCGGCACAACGCATCGTGCGCCTGGCGGCACCTTTTGCCCCCTTTACCGGTGATCTGGCGGACATCGACCGGCTGGAGATCATCCGCACCTGGAAATTCGCCGAAGGCGACCGCCTGTCCAGCAACTGAACTACTGTGGGAGCGGGCTTGCTCGCGATTGGATCGCTGCGTTTTAACGTTAAACCGCGCCGCCTGTATCGCGAGCAAGCCCGCTCCCACAAAGACCCAGGAATCTTGAGCTGCAAACTTGTCAGTTCACGCTGCCAGCGCCACACTAAGACTCATGAAAAAACACGCGCCGACTTACCTCAAGCATCAATTCCTGATCGCCATGCCCCATATGGCCGACCCGAACTTTGCCCACTCCTTGACCTACATCGTCGAGCACACGGCCAATGGTGCCATGGGGTTGATGATCAACCGTCCGCTGGAACTGAACCTGGCGGATGTTCTTGAGCAGTTGCGCCCGGAAAAACTTTCTTCACCCCTGTGCCAGCACGTGCCGGTCTTCGGTGGCGGGCCTGTCATGATCGACCGTGGCTTTGTCCTGCATCCGGCCAGCATGAACTTTGACGCTACAGTCGAACTCGACGACGGGCTGGCCCTGAGTACCTCTGCCGATGTGTTGTTCAGCATTGCCGACGGCCGCGGCCCGAACCGCAGCCTGATCTGCCTGGGCTATGCCGGCTGGGATGCTGGCCAGCTGGAGGCCGAATTGGCCGACAACGCCTGGCTGACCTGCCCCTATTCTGCTCATATCCTGTTTGATACCCCAAGCGAGCTGCGCCTCGACGCAGCCGCCAAACACCTCGGAGTGAACCTCAATTTGTTAAGCACCCAAGCAGGCCATTGCTGATGGCCAGCCTTCGTTTACTGCTGGGCTTCGACTACGGCACCCGCTCCATCGGCGTGGCTGTGGGCCAGATGATTACTGGCCAGGCCCGCGAACTGTGCAACCTGAAAGCCGAGAATGGCATCCCCAAGTGGGAAGAAATCGAAAAGCTGATCAAGGAGTGGCAGCCCGACGCAATGGTGGTCGGCATGCCCCTGAACATGGACGGCACCCCGAGCGACTTCTGCGCCCGGGCGCAGAAATTTGCCAATCGTCTGAATGGCCGCTTCAATTTGCCGGTTTTTACCCATGATGAACGCCTGACCACCTTCGAGGCCAAGGGCGAGCGCCGGGCCCAGGGCGGCCAGCGCGGCAGCTACCGCGACAACCCCGTTGATGCCATCGCCGCCAAACTGGTGCTGCAAGGCTGGCTCGACGAAAACCCGGCGCACTCTCAAGACTGACCCGGCGCTTGTACAATTGACCCGCCTCATTGTTTGCGCCCGCCGCCGCACGTTCTGCTGCGCGGGCCTTTTAAGGAGCCACCATGATCCTGCCTGTTCCCGCTGAACTGATCTCCCAGATGGCCCTTGATCTCAAGGCCCACCTGGCCCGTCGCGGTATCACCGAACCACGTTACATCGGTATCCGCACCGGCGGCATCTGGGTTGCCCAGGCGCTGCTCAAGGCGCTGAACAGCGAGGCCCCGCTGGGCACGCTGGACGTGTCGTTCTACCGCGATGATTTCAGCCAGAACGGCCTGCACCCGCAAGTGCGGCCTTCCGAATTGCCATTCGAAATTGAAGGCCAGCACCTGGTGCTGATCGACGATGTGCTGATGAGCGGTCGGACCATTCGCGCAGCGCTGAACGAGCTGTTCGACTATGGTCGTCCGGCCAGCGTGACCCTGGTCAGCCTGCTGGACCTGGACGCCGCCGAGCTGCCGATCCGTCCGGATGTGGTGGGCGCGACCTTGTCGCTCAAGCCGAGCGAGCGGGTAAAATTGTCCGGCCCCGCGCCACTGACACTCGAACTTCAAGACCTAGCCCTCTAAGAGACCATTGCGATGACGCCTACAGACGCCAAGCGCCCGCTGCAGCTCAATGATCAGGGCCAGCTGCGCCACTTTCTGTCGCTCGACGGTTTGCCCCGTGAACTGCTGACAGAAATCCTCGACACCGCCGACTCGTTCCTTGAAGTCGGCGCCCGAGCCGTGAAAAAAGTCCCGTTGTTGCGCGGCAAGACCGTGTGCAACGTGTTCTTCGAAAACTCCACCCGCACCCGCACCACCTTTGAAATGGCCGCCCAGCGCCTGTCGGCCGACGTGATTACGCTGAACGTGTCGACCTCGTCGGCGAGCAAGGGCGAAACCCTGCTCGACACCCTGCGCAACCTAGAAGCCATGGCCGCCGACATGTTTGTGGTGCGCCACGGTGACTCCGGCGCCGCGCACTTCATTGCCGAGCACGTGTGCCCGCAGGTGGCAATCATCAACGGCGGCGACGGCCGCCATGCCCACCCGACCCAGGGCATGCTCGACATGCTGACCATCCGTCGGCACAAGGGCGGCTTCGAAAACCTGTCGGTGGCCATCGTCGGTGACATCCTGCACTCGCGGGTGGCACGTTCGAACATGATCGCCCTCAAGACCCTGGGTTGTAAGGACATTCGCGTTATCGCGCCGAAGACCCTGTTGCCGATCGGCATCGAGCAGTACGGCGTGAAGGTCTACACCGACATGACCGAAGGCCTGAAAGACGTGGATGTGGTGATCATGCTGCGCCTGCAGCGCGAGCGCATGTCCGGTGGCCTGCTGCCGAGCGAAGGCGAGTTCTACCGCCTGTTCGGCCTGACCACCGCCCGCCTGGCCGGGGCCAAGCCTGATTGCATCGTGATGCACCCGGGGCCGATCAACCGGGGGGTCGAGATTGAATCCGCGGTGGCCGATGGCCCGCACTCGGTGATCCTCAACCAGGTGACCTACGGCATTGCCGTGCGCATGGCGGTGTTGTCCATGACCATGAGCGGGCAAACCGCCCAGCGCCAATTCGAACAGGAGAACGCCCAGTGAAGCTCAGCATTCTCGGCGCCCGTGTAATTGATCCGACCAGCCAGCTGGATCAAGTGACTGACCTGCACCTGGAGGCCGGCAAGATCGTTGCCATTGGCGCAGCGCCAGCCGGTTTCACCCCGACGCAAACCATCGAAGCCAAAGGCCTGGTGGCCGCCCCCGGGCTGGTTGACCTCAACGTTGCCCTGCGTGAACCGGGCTACAGCCGCAAAGGCACCATCGCCAGCGAGACCCGCGCGGCTGCGGCCGGTGGCGTCACCAGCCTGTGCTGCCCACCGCACACCAAGCCGGTGCTGGACACCTCGGCCGTTGCCGAGCTGATCCTTGACCGCGCCCGCGAAGCCGGTAACTGCAAGGTGTTCCCGATCGGTGCATTGAGCAAAGGCCTGGACGGCGAGCAACTGGCCGAACTGATCGCCCTGCGCGACGCGGGCTGTGTGGCATTTGGCAACGGCCTCAACAGTTTCAGCAACACCCGCACCCTGTGCCGGGCACTGGAGTACGCCGCCACGTTCGACCTGACGGTGATCTTCCACTCCCAGGATCGTGATCTGGCCGAAGGCGGGATTGCCCACGACGGTGCAATGGCTGCGTTCCGAGGCTTGCCGGGCATTCCGGAAACCGCCGAAACCGTAGCCCTGGCCCGCGACCTGCTGCTGGTTGAACAAAGTGGCGTGCGCGCACACTTCAGCCAGCTGACCAGCGCCCGTGGCGTGGCCCTGATCGCTCAGGCCCAGGCTCGTGGCCTGAAAGTCACTGCGGATGTAGCCTTGTATCAGTTGATTCTGACTGACGAAGCGCTGGTGGATTTTTCCAGCGTTTACCATGTGCAACCGCCACTGCGCACCCGCGCCGACCGTGACGGCCTGCGCGAAGCTGTGAAGTCGGGCGTGGTGCAAGCCATCTCCAGCCATCACCAGCCCCACGAACGCGATGCCAAACTGGCACCATTCGGCGCGACCGAACCGGGCATGAGCAGTGTTGAAGTGCTTCTGCCGCTGGCGATGACATTGGTGGAAGACGGCTTGCTCGACCTGCCGACGCTGCTCAACCGCCTGAGCGCTGGCCCGGCTGACGCCTTGCGCCTGCCAGCCGGCAAGCTGGCAGTGGGTTCGGCGGCAGACCTGGTGCTGTTTGACCCGGCGGCCTCGACCCTGGTCGGTGAACAATGGCACTCCAAAGGCGACAACTGCCCGTTCCTCGGCCATTGCCTACCGAGTGCCGTGCGTTACACGCTGGTAGATGGGCGGATCAGTTACGAAGGCTAACGCGCTACCAATAACCTGTAGTCGTGGGAGCGAGCCTGCTCGCGAAGATCATTCGCCTGTCTCTTATACACATCTCCGAGCCCACGAGACCAG
>NZ_JASJWL010000084.1:0-16388 GCF_035019225.1 Pseudomonas sp. CCC4.1
ATCAGCTGTCACCGGTAGAGTTTGAAAAGCGTTACGCAGCGAGCCTTGAGAGTGTCTAGAAAACCCGGGGCGATTCATAACACCTTACAGGGCCTACGCTCAGCTATCGCTAAAGGCAATCTCACAGAGGCTCAAGCATCCGCCCTTGCAGCCAGAGACGGCCTAAGAGTATTCGCTAAATGAGCAACTTTAAGAAAACCATTCCGACAAGCGCTGAGCTCGCTTTGATTAACAGGGTGTTCACCAAGCCACGCCGGACATCGCTTATTACGATCCGCGCCTTGGTCTCAAAAGTGAATGCTCCAGGTCGTTCGCGTGATCCTGAATTGGGCACCGTTTACGACCTCTCGGTGACGCTTCCCTACATTGCCCTCATAACAAACCAGCGATGCATGGAAGCGCTCAAGGACGCTCTTGAAGACGGTCTCAGTTTGAAGACACTTGTTCGCTGTGACCTGTCTATTCCGATGAGCAGTCAGCCGATAATGCTGGCCTGAGAACTGCCGTTTAAAAACCCTCACTAAGGCCACGGGAATCAGTCACCCATGGTCTTCTCAAAGCCCCACGAGGCGCCCTAAGCGTCAGTAGTGGGCAATCTATGCACCACATCGGAACCTCTTTGCTGTCCGCCATTCAGCACAGAGGCATTCCTACAGTCCCCGCCAAGTTAATGCCCATAGGACTGTGAAACCACCTTCAATCCAATACCTTTAAGCAAACCTTGTTGATCCCGTGCGGGTCTCCTTTCCCCATTGGTCACGCGATCATGGCGGCAAGGTTTGACTTAAGGGTCTCTCAAAGGAGAACCCAATATGAAACTCGACATCGTACATACCGATAAGACCCTGACTATTCAAGGCCAAACTGTGACTAAGGCATATGCCGAAGGCGTGATGTTGGCAGGCTTGCTGGCTGCTGTGGGCAAGAACCACGGCGCTATCACTTCGATCATCAAGCAGTTCATGGAGGCTGGTCTGAGCACCGCAGCATTCCCTGATCAAACCTCAGTTGCCCGCCAAGAGATCCATGCTGCTGGTCTGCGTGAAGCTGCTCGACAACGTGATGCCCAGTTCCATGCGGACCGCTTTGCATCCTACAAGGCACCGACACGTCTTGAGGTAGCTCGTGCTCGTGAGGCCAAAGAGAAGCAAGCAGCGGCTATCCGTGAACACGGCAACGCCATTCGTGCAGCTCGCCGTAACTAACAGTTGACCACAAGGAGCCTTTGAGACCTCTCAGGGCTTCCCTATACAGAATTCAATTCAGGAGATTATCAAACATGAAACCATACGAATACGTTAAGCCTACAACGTGGTCCACCGCTATCACCGAACAAGGTGGGACCATTCAGTTCAACACCGAGACCACCATCAAAGGTGGCGCAGGCACTGATGCAGCGGCCTATGTGAAGGCCCTGACAGATGGTCTCGATGAATACTTCAACGGTGGAGACTGGGAAGAAGGCGCTGAAGAAGCGATTCCCTGTGAGTTCCGCCCTAAGGGCACCGAGCCGACCACCCAACAGATCGTTCTGATGCAAGATCGAAGTGTTGAGTTCGACCCGCGCAAGTCCATCTATGACGATTCGACCTTCACTAAAGGCGAGGCCGTCGCTGGTGACTTCCTGTTCTGTGAGGCCACCCCTCAGGCCGCTCTGTTTTCTTTTCGTCAGACCTTCTTGGACCATCACATCATGTCGGGCTTCACCCTCAATGGTTTGACGCAGACCGCTGAGAAGCTCTTGAAGGACTTCGAGATGTCCTGTGGTGCGACCATTGCCAAGATCCTGACCACCTCTTCGTCCACTGAGGTCAAGGCCCTTACAGGTCTCTCTAAGAACCCACGCGAACGCGCTGAGGACATCATTGATGGTCTGACCATGAACATCAACCAAGCAGTTGGCACCTCGCTGTCTGACTTCGTGTTGCTGATCCCTGCTAAAGAAGTAGCTGGTCTTGAGCGTGCTGCTCAACGTGCTGGCCTGTCGGACGTAGAGGACCTATTGGGCTGTGGCTCTCAGTTCTACTCGGGTGCAGACTTGGGCATCTTCATGTTGCCTAAGGGTATGTCCTCACTGAGCTTCCGTAAGGACTCCAACGGTGCTGTGTGGCAGATCCATGCGACCCGTAACCCTAACGCTATGGCGTGGGACGTAGAGGTCATTGGTGTGGCTGATGTGGTGACACAGGCCAAGGTACAGCTCAAGCTGGCAAACCCTGCTGACCCTAAAGAGAAGCTCCAAGTAGAGCTGGTCGATTTCCCTATGGTTACTCGTGTGACCCTGGCTGACTAAATGATGTATCCCCCTGAGGCTCCCTTTGAGGAGTCTTGGGATCTTTTAGTGATACGTTATTTCGTTTCATTTTAGGTGGAGTCAAGGAGGACCCTCATTACCATGCGAAAGATGTTCGGTTGGCTGTCCTCAAGGCTATCGTTAAGTCTCCCAGCTTCTGGAAGGTAGTCTCCATGATTGCCATCGTCAGCGGGGTGGCTGTCCCTGAGGGGCTCATAGAGCTTACCCATGATTTGCTGAGCGATGTAATGACAGCCATGTAGGGCGTTCCTGTGTGAAATCTCGTGGGCCATTGGCTTACAGGTTATTCAGATTTCACACAGGAACGCCCTAAGAGGGCCTTTTAGAATTTGGCAGAAAAATGTGAGTGACCACCTTTAATGCACTCCGGGAGCAAGTACCCCCATAGGCCCTCGCGCCCTCGCGCACTCGCTCAGGCGCACCATAAGGACCCTTGCGGGCACGCGATAAGGACCCCAGCATTGGGACAAAAGTGAGCCAAAGCTGTTACAAAACGGTGCCTTATGGTGCTACGCTAAGGTCTCTTAACGTGCCTCATCTGGTCGGTGTAAGGATCGTATCCTTCGCCTCTGGCAACATATCTGGATAGTCCAGTGTGTAGTGCAGACCCCGAGATTCCTTGCGTTCCATGGCAGACCTGATCATCAGTTCGGCTACTTGAGCAAGGTTCCTCAATTCAATCAGGTCTCTGCTCACTTTATAGTTGCTGTAGAACTCGTCAATTTCATCCAGCAGCAGGCGCACCCGGTGCTGGGCCCGCTGCAGGCGCTTGTTGGTGCGCACGATGCCCACGTAGTCCCACATAAAGCGCCGTAGCTCATCCCAGTTGTGGGCGATGATTACGTCTTCATCGGAGTCGGTCACCTGGCTGGCATCCCAACTCGGCAGTGCGACGGGGGCGGCGATTTCGGGCGACTGGGCAAGGATGTCTGCCGCTGCCGACTTGGCGTACACAAAGCACTCGAGCAGCGAGTTGCTGGCCATGCGGTTGGCACCATGCAGGCCGGTGAAGCTGGTTTCGCCGATGGCGTACAGGCCCGGCACATCGGTGTGACCATGTTCGTCGACCATCACGCCGCCGCAGGTGTAATGCGCCGCAGGTACTACCGGGATGGCCTGTTGAGTGATGTCGATACCAAATGCCAGGCAGCGCTCATATACAGTCGGGAAGTGGGCCTTGATAAAACTATCGGGCTCATGGCTGATATCCAGGTACACACAATCGATGCCCAGACGCTTCATTTCATGGTCGATGGCCCGGGCGACGATATCCCGCGGGGCCAGTTCGCCCCGCGGGTCGAAGCGATGCATGAAACGCTCGCCGTTGGGCAGCTTGAGGTGCGCGCCTTCGCCCCGCAGGGCTTCAGTGATCAGAAAGCTCTTGGCTTGCGGGTGATACAGGCAGGTGGGGTGGAACTGGTTGAACTCCAGGTTCGCCACCCGGCAACCCGAGCGCCAGGCCATGGCAATGCCATCACCGCAGGCACCGTCCGGGTTGCTGGTATAGAGGTACACCTTGGCTGCGCCACCGGTTGCCAGAATGGTGAAGCGCGAGCCAAAGGTGTCGACTTCACCCGTGGCACGATCCAGCACATAGGCACCGAGGCAGCGATCACCTTCCAGGCCCAGGCGGCGTTCGGTAATCAGATCGACGGCAACGCGCTGTTCGAGCAGTTCGATATTGGGGCGCTGGCGGGCCTGTTCGAGCAATGTCTTGAAAATCGCCGCGCCGGTGGCGTCGGCCGCATGGATGATGCGCCGGTGGCTGTGCCCGCCTTCTCGGGTGAGGTGGAACTCAAAGCCCTGTTGCTCGGGGTCGATGCTGTCATCGCGGGTGAAGGGTACGCCCTGATCGATCAGCCACTGGATGGCTTCGCGGCTGTGCTCGACGGTAAAGCGTACCGCGTCTTCGTGGCACAGCCCGCCACCGGCATTGAGGGTGTCTTCGACGTGGGACTGCACCGTGTCGGTGTCATCCAGGACAGCGGCGACACCGCCCTGGGCCCAGAACGTCGAACCATTGGCCAGATCGCCTTTGCTCAGCACTGCAATACGCATATGGCTGGGTAACGTGAGCGCAAGGCTCAAGCCGGCAGCGCCGCTGCCAATCACCAGCACATCATGTTGAAAATGTTGGCTCATTCTTCTCACATCCGCAAAAAAACGCCCTCTGGTATCTTTAGTATATAGAGGGGGGGATCGGCACAATGGCCGGGCCTTTATGGCATTGTGAAATTACAGCGGGCGCAAAGTGTGCCTCAGACACGAAGGGTCTGCATGTTGATTTGCACAATTAATCTGCATGCTGGGGCAGTGCTCTGGAATGGCGCGGGTTCTGATACGCTTCCAAGGTACTGCAGGGCTTGTTTTATACGAAGTTTTTGAACTTTTCGTATAGCCAGGGGTTCCATAGTGGGCTGCCCTTGATGCAGGGGAACGGCGTCCAGATTGATGCGGGGTTTGTTTTTTCGACTCGACAGCTGAATTTGACGACAAGATTATTGACGCAGCCGGCCAGGCCCGAGCTGCGTTTTCGTGTGTGCCAAATCCGGGCACGCAGGAAACTTGCCAGGGGGGAGAGAACTTTTGCGAAAAGCCCGAGTCTATGTTTGCAAGCCTGATCAATTAGCACAGCAATCTTCCTCCCGGTCTTATGAGGAGTATTCATGCTAGCCCAGGAAGAGGATCAGCAGCTGGTCGAGCGCGTGCAGCGTGGCGACAAGCGCGCGTTCGATCTGCTGGTGTTGAAGTATCAACACAAAATTCTCGGGTTGATCGTGCGTTTCGTGCACGACACCCATGAAGCCCAGGACGTTGCCCAGGAGGCCTTTATCAAGGCGTACCGGGCACTTGGTAATTTTCGCGGCGACAGTGCCTTTTACACATGGCTGTATCGCATCGCCATTAACACGGCGAAAAACTATCTGGTGTCACGCGGTCGACGTCCGCCTGACAGCGATGTGAGTTCGGAAGATGCCGAGTTTTATGATGGTGATCACGGTCTCAAGGACCTCGAGTCGCCGGAGCGCGCTTTGCTCCGAGACGAGATCGAAGGCACCGTTCATCGCACTATTCAGCTACTGCCAGAAGATTTGCGTACGGCTTTAACTTTACGTGAATTTGATGGTCTGAGTTACGAGGACATTGCGAGCGTCATGCAATGCCCGGTGGGTACCGTGCGCTCCCGGATTTTCCGCGCCCGGGAAGCCATAGATAAAGCCCTGCAGCCGTTGTTGCAGGAAAACTGAGACAGCGGCGACAGCCAAGAGAGGAACCGCCATGAGTCGTGAAGCCCTGCAGGAATCGCTGTCCGCAGTGATGGATAACGAAGCGGACGAACTGGAACTACGTCGGGTATTGAATGCCTTCGACGACACACAAACCCGTGACACCTGGTCCCGTTATCAGGTGGCCCGTGCTGTGATGCACAAGGACCTGTTGATTCCGCGCCTGGACATCGCATCTGCCGTTTCGGCCGCGCTGGCTGAAGAGCAAACCCCGGCCAAGGTTGTCCGTGGGCCGTGGCGCAGCATTGGTCGCCTGGCCGTAGCCGCGTCGGTTACCGTCGCTGTTCTGGCGGGTGTGCGGCTGTACAACCAGGATGACATCGTTGGCAACCAGCTCGCCCAGCAGAACCCTGCGCAGAGCCTGAGTGCACCGATGGCCAAAGGTCCGGCAGTACTGGCCAACTACAGCGAGAGTGCCGATCAGGCCACCGGCCCGATGGCCAACGGTGTCCTGCAAGGTCAGCCGGGCTGGCAAGATCAGCGTTTGCCTGGCTACCTGCGCCAGCACGCAGAGCAAGCAGCGCTGAAAGGGGCTGAAAGCCCTCTGCCTTATGCTCGTGCTGCGAGCCTCGAAAACCGTTAAGGACCATCATGCGCGTCCTACCTTTGCTACCTCTTCTGCTCAGTGGCTGGTTTGCAGTACCGGCCCACGCCGATGAAGCCCAGGACTGGTTAAAACGTCTTGGGCAGGCCGAGCAACAGCATAGCTATCAGGGTACTTTCGTTTACGAGCGTAACGGTAGTTTTTCTACCCACAGCATCTGGCACCGCGTGCAGGATGGCAAGGTTCGTGAGCGTTTGATGCAGCTTGATGGCACTGCGCAAGAGGTGATCCGCTCGGATGGGCGCACTGAATGTGTCACTGGCAAACAGGCCTCCGGGTTGGGCGATGTCACGGCTGTCGCGGCGCGTCAATTCGATGTCCAGAAGTTCAATGACCTGTATGCCGTGGCAATCGAGGGCAACTCCAGGGTCGCCGGTCGCCCGGTAGTGGTCATATCGTTTGCTCCGCGTGATCAGCATCGCTACGGTTTTGAGCTGTATCTGGACCGTGAAACCGGTTTGCCTCTCAAGTCCTTGTTGCTCAATGACAAGGGGCAGTTGCTTGAGCGCTACCAGTTTACGACCTTTGCCACCACGCCTCCTGATGACAGCCAGCTCACGCCTGCGGGGCAGTGCCGTGCTGTTGCCCCTGCCGACAAAGGGGCCGGGCAGGTCAATTCGGTTCAGGCCTGGCACTCTGACTGGCTGCCCTCCGGTTTTGAGCAGGTCAGCAGTACGGTGCGCCGTGATCCGCGGACCAAAACCGAAGTCACCAGCCTTCTGTATGACGATGGCCTTGCCCGTTTTTCGGTGTTTATCGAGCCGGTCAAGGGCGCTGCTGTTCCAGATGCCCGCGTCCAGCTCGGGCCCACAGCTGCGGTCACGCGCCACCTGAGCACGCCTCAGGGAGACATGATGGCCACGGTGGTGGGTGAAATTCCCATGGGCACTGCTGAACGAATTGCCCTGTCGATGCGTGTCGGTGAAAACGATGCTCAGGCCAAACCATAGGGTTGCATCGACATGGCGGGTGACAATTTTCGATTTGCCATTTTTATCTCTTTTTATAAAGGTCAGAGCCCCAAAGGGCTTTGGCCTTGTTTGTTTTCCGGGGTCTGAAAAACGGTCTATGCTTTTGACTTGTTTTTAGGTGCCTGTCGCTTAACTCTGCTGTTATTAACGGGAGCTGTATGTCGATGCCGCGATTGAAATCTTATCTACCCATTTTTGCAGCCGTGCTGATGCTCGGGCAGGCAGTGCCGGTGATGGCTGAAGCGCAGTTGCCTGATTTCACCCAACTGGTTGAACAGGCTTCGCCAGCCGTAGTGAATATCAGTACCACGCAAAAGCTGCCTGAGCGTCGGGTTTCCAGCATGGGCCAAATGCCCGACCTGGAAGGCCTGCCGCCTGGCCTGCGCGACTTTTTTGAGCGCAGCCTGCCACCTGCACCCGGTGGCAAAGGCGGGCGTCAGCGCGAGGCTCAGTCCCTGGGCTCGGGCTTTATCATCTCGCCCGATGGCTACATCCTGACCAATAACCACGTGGTTGCAGATGCCGATGAAATCATTGTGCGCCTGTCCGATCGCAGTGAAATGAAAGCCAAGCTGGTGGGCACTGACCCGCGCTCTGACGTGGCCTTGCTGAAAATCGATGGCAAGAACCTGCCGGTGCTCAAACTGGGCAAGTCCCAGGACCTCAAGGCCGGCCAGTGGGTGGTTGCGATCGGTTCGCCATTTGGTTTCGACCACACCGTGACCCAGGGCATCATCAGCGCCATGGGCCGCAGCTTGCCGAATGAAAGCTATGTGCCGTTTATCCAGACTGACGTGCCGATCAATCCGGGCAACTCGGGTGGTCCGCTGTTCAACCTGGCGGGCGAAGTCGTGGGCATCAACTCGCAAATCTATACCCGTTCGGGCGGTTTCATGGGCGTGTCCTTTGCAATCCCGATCGATGTGGCGATGGACGTTGCCAACCAGCTCAAGGCTGGCGGCAAAGTCAGCCGTGGCTGGTTGGGTGTGGTGATCCAGGAGGTCAACAAGGACCTGGCCGAGTCTTTCGGTCTGGAAAAACCTGCCGGTGCACTGGTGGCGCAGGTACTGGATGACGGCCCGGCTGCCAAAGGCGGTCTGCAAGTGGGCGACGTGATTCTGAGCATGAATGGTCAGCCGATCGTCATGTCGGCAGATTTGCCGCACCTGGTTGGCGCACTCAAGGCCGGCAGCAAGGCCAACCTTGAAGTTATTCGTAACGGCAAGCGCCAGAATCTGGAGCTGACCGTGGGCGCTATCCCTGATGATGCAAAAGACATCGCTTCGGGTGGCGGCGCTGAACAAAGCAGCAACCGCCTGGGCGTGTCCGTAGCGGACTTGAGTGAAGAGCAGAAGAAAGCCAACGACATCAAGGGCGGTGTGATCATTACTGACGTTCAGGACGGTCCTGCGGCCTTGATCGGCCTGCAGCCTGGCGACGTGATTACGCACTTGAACAATCAGGCCATCACCAATGGCAAGGAATTCACCGAGATCGCCAAGGCATTGCCGAAGAACCGTTCGGTGTCGATGCGGGTTCTGCGTCAGGGGCGTGCCAGCTTTATCACGTTCAAGCTGGCGGAGTAAGCCGCACAGCCGTGAGGGAGCGGGCTTGCTTGCGATAGCATCGGCGCGGTTCAACGGCGAAACCGCGTTGCCTTCATCGAGAGCAAGCCCGCTCCCACAAGGGCAATAAAAAAGCCCGTATCGCGAGATACGGGCTTTTTTTATTTCTTCTGCTTGGGGACGCGAACCAACTGCGTATTGGAATACATGTCATGCCAGGTGCGTTTTTGCTTGTCGAAGATCGACCAGACAAACCCCAGCCCCAGGCACAACCACGAGCCTATGGACACGATAAAACGCAGAAGGGCCTGCCACAGGCTGATTGCCGTGCCGTCGGCGTTCTGTACGCGAACCCCCCAGACCTGCATGCCCAGGGTTTGCCCGGAGTGGGTCCAGAACTTGGCAAAGAAACCGAACAGGACGAAAAACAGGAGGGTCGACAGCAGCGGGTCACCATCCAGAGCGCCTGCTTCTGACAGTTCGCGCATTTTGGCTTCGCCAATAAAGCCCATCATGATCAGCTTGTAGATAAAGGTCGTGACGATCAGCAGGGCGGTACACAGCAGAAAGTCGTAGAACATGGCTGCCAGGCGGCGCCCCAGGCCAACGGCGGGAAAGTCGCCTTGAGGGCTAAGCGGTTGTTTCGACATGGCAGGGTCTCGTGAAGGAAAACAGCCATCTTACGGAATAACGGCCATAAAAAAGCCTCTGATGTCACCATCAGAGGCTTTTGTGCACGAGATTTAAGCTTCTGCTTGAACTTCGTCAGCCTGCAGGCCTTTTTGGCCCTGTACCGAGATGAAGGTCACTTTCTGGCCTTCCTTCAGGCTTTTGAAGCCGTTGCCCTGGATGGCACGGAAGTGCACAAACAGGTCCGGGCCGCTTTCAGGGGTGATGAAACCAAACCCCTTCTCGTCGTTGAACCACTTGACCGTACCGCTCTGACGTTGAGACATTTCTTAATTCCTTGACGCTAACAATTAATGACAGCCTCTTTCACATGAAAGAGTACTGGTGCTGGGTTGCAGGAAAGTAAGAGACGCAGAACGGGATGTAGCAAGCATTGAGCTACTGCCCAGGTCACGATTCCAGCGACCCATGCAAACACAGTGGGCAAACTCTACGAAACTGTAATTGAAAAAACAAGCCCCTTTAAATACGCCGCAGGGCCGCTGTTTTTAATACTCTAAACGCAGAGTCAAAGAGCGGATCGTTATAGAGGTGTTCAATTATTTTCGTGTAATAAAGAGTGTTTTCGCTATCGAAAGTTTGCACTGTTATGTAGCAGTTGCATGACACGTTCGCACCGTGAACATGCAACTGTATAACTTACTGTTTAACCCCTGTAATAACGTTGCGCTACAAACGGCATTTTCGACACTTTCATCGGCACGCGCTTGCCCCGCACGATGGCCCAGACTTCAGTGTCCACAGGCGTGAATGCGATATCCAGATAACCCATTGCCAAGGGGGCGCCCAACGTTGGCCCAAAGCCGCCGCTGCATACGGTGCCGATCTCGGTGCCGTCGGCATCGACGATTTGTGCGCCTTCACGCACCGGGGTACGTTCCTGGGGCAGCAAGCCCACTCGTTTACGCGCTACGCCGTTTTGCTGCTGGGCAAAGATGCTCTCGGCACCCGGGAAACCACCGGCCCGCGGGCCGTCAGCGCGACGGGCCTTGGAGATGGCCCAGAGCAGGCTGGCTTCGATTGGCGTCGTGGTGTCGTTCATGTCGTGGCCGTACAGGCACAGGCCCGCTTCCAGGCGCAGCGAATCCCGTGCGCCCAGGCCGATGGCCTGAACCTCTGGCTCGGCCAGCAGGCGGCGGGCCAGTGCTTCGGCGTGCTCGGCCGGCACTGAAATCTCAAAACCGTCTTCGCCGGTATACCCCGAGCGGCTGACGTAGCAATCCGCGCCCAGTAAGGTCACCGGGGCAAATTGCATAAAGGTCATGTTCGCCACTTGCGGTGCCAGGCGTTGCAGTACGCTGACTGCAGCCGGGCCTTGCAGGGCAAGCAGGGCACGCTCTTCAAACAGCGGCTGGATCTGGCAGTGGGCGCTCAAATGCTTGCGCAGGTGGGCCAGGTCCTGATCCTTGCAGGCGGCGTTGACCACCAGGAACAGCTCGTCATTGCCCAGGTTGGCGACCATCAGGTCATCGAGGATGCCGCCCTGTTCGTTGGTGAACATGGCATAGCGCTGCATACCCACCGGCAGGTCGATGATATCCACCGGCACCAGTGCTTCCAGGGCTTTGGCCGCGTCAGCACCGGTCAGACGGATCTGGCCCATGTGCGATACATCGAATAACCCGGCCTGTTCACGGGTGTGCTGGTGCTCTTTCATCACCCCTAGCGGGTACTGCACGGGCATGTCGTAGCCCGCAAACGGCACCATGCGGGCGCCGAGTTCAAGGTGCAGTGCATGCAGCGGGGTTTTAAGCAGTTGTTCGGTGGACATTCGAGACTCCTTGAAAATCAGCACTCAATAATGTTGACGGCGAGACCGCCGCGGGCGGTCTCCTTGTATTTGCTTTTCATGTCGGCGCCGGTCTGGCGCATGGTGCGGATCACCTTGTCGAGCGAGACAAAGTGCTGACCATCACCTCGCAGGGCCATGCGCACTGCGTTGATGGCCTTGACCGAGCCCATCGCGTTCCGTTCGATGCACGGCACTTGCACCAGCCCGCCAATCGGATCGCAGGTCAGGCCGAGGTTGTGCTCCATACCGATCTCGGCGGCGTTCTCGACTTGTTGCACGCTGCCGCCCAGCACTTCACACAACGCGCCGGCCGCCATTGAACAGGCCACGCCGACTTCACCCTGGCAGCCGACTTCGGCCCCCGAAATCGAAGCGTTTTCCTTGTAAAGAATGCCGATGGCGGCGGCAGTGAGCAGAAAACGCACCACGCCGTCTTCATTGGCGCCGCCGATAAAGCGCATGTAGTAATGCAAAACGGCCGGGATAATTCCCGCCGCACCGTTGGTAGGCGCTGTGACCACGCGCCCGCCGTTGGCGTTTTCTTCATTGACGGCCAGGGCGTACAGGTTCACCCAGTCCAGTACTGACAAGGCATCGCGCAGCGCGGCTTCCGGGTTGGCACAGAGCTGACGGTGCAAGGCCGGGGCACGGCGCTTGACCTTCAAACCGCCGGGTAAAATCCCTTCATTGCGACAGCCGGCACTTACGCAGTCCTGCATGACCTGCCAGATTTTCAACAGGCCGCTGCGGGTCTCGGCTTCCGGGCGCCAGGCGCCTTCATTGGCCATCATCACTTCACTGATCGACAGGTGATGGGTTACGCATTGGCGCAACAGGTCTTTGGCGGTTTTGAAGGGGTATTGCAGCACAGTACTGTCTTCGACAATTCGGTCGGCACCTGCCGCGCCTTCGTCCACCACAAAACCACCGCCGATCGAGTAATACTCGCGGCTGCGGATCTGAATGCCGGCGGCATCCAGTGCCCGAAAAATCATGCCGTTGGGGTGATAGGGCAGGGGTTTGCGAATCATCGCCAGGTGTGATTTTTCGATGAATTCGATGGGGTGTTCGCCCAGCAGGTTCAGGCGCCCGCTGCTGCGAATCGCGGCCAGTCGTTCGGCCACGGTTTCGGTGTTGACGGTATCCGGATGTTCACCTTCCAGCCCCAGCAGCACGGCTTTGTCGCTGCCGTGGCCTTTGCCGGTGGCGCCGAGGGAACCGTAGAGTTCAACTTTTACGCAGGCTGTTTGTTGCAACAGCTCATCACGGCGCAGACCTTCGACAAAACGCGCAGCAGCGCGCATGGGGCCGACGGTATGGGAACTGGAGGGGCCGATGCCAATCTTGAACAGGTCGAACACGCTTAACGACATGGGGTTCTCCGGTTTCTTATTGTGTGGGTAGGCAAATCATCTGTAGCCGCTGCCGCAGGCTGCGATAAAGCCCGCAGGGCCTTCGCCGTTGTGCCCGAAAGCGGGGCCGCCTCGCAGCCCATCGCAGCCTTCGGCAGCGGCTACAGGTTTTGACTTATGCCTCCTGATAGTTCTCGATCGACGGGCACGCACACACCAGGTTGCGGTCGCCAAATACGTTGTCGACACGACCGACCGGTGGCCAGTACTTGCCTTCGATCAAGGACGCAACCGGGTACACCGCCTGTTCGCGGCTGTAGGGGTGAGTCCATTCGCCGACCATTTCAGCGGCGGTGTGCGGGGCGTTTTTCAGCGGGTTGTCTTCCTTGTCCAGGCCACCGCTCTCGACTTCGCGGATTTCTTCGCGGATGCAGATCATCGCGTCACAGAAGCGGTCGAGCTCTTCCTTGGACTCGCTTTCGGTCGGTTCGATCATCAACGTGCCGGCCACCGGGAACGACATGGTCGGGGCGTGGAAGCCAAAATCGATCAGGCGCTTGGCCACGTCATCGACGCTGATACCGCTGGTTTCCTTGAGCGGGCGCAGGTCGAGGATGCATTCGTGGGCGACCAGGCCGTTGCTGCCCGAGTACAGCACCGGGTAGTGCTCTTCGAGACGGCGGGCGATGTAGTTGGCGTTGAGGATGGCCAGCTGCGATGCACGCTTGAGGCCTTCACCGCCCATCATGCGGATGTACATCCAGGTGATCGGCAGGATGCTGGCGCTGCCAAACGGCGCCGCGCAGACTGCGCCTTCCTTGCGTTCCATGGCCGCGTGCCCCGGCAGGAACGGCGTCAGGTGCGATTTGACGCCAATCGGGCCTACACCCGGGCCGCCACCGCCGTGAGGGATGCAGAAGGTTTTGTGCAGGTTGAGGTGGGACACGTCGCCGCCGAACTTGCCCGGAGCGCACAGGCCCACCATCGCGTTCATGTTGGCGCCGTCGATGTACACCTGGCCGCCGTTGTCATGAATGATGCCGCAGATTTCGCGGATGCCTTCTTCGAACACGCCGTGGGTGGAGGGGTAGGTGATCATCAGCGCGGCGAGGTGGTCGCGGTGCTCGATGGCCTTGGCACGCAGGTCTTCGATATCGACGTTGCCGCGGGCGTCACAGGCGGTGACCACCACGCGCATGCCGGCCATGTTGGCGGTGGCCGGGTTGGTGCCGTGGGCCGAGGACGGGATCAGGCAGATATCGCGGCGCTCGTCGCCACGGCTCTGGTGGTAGGCACGAATGGCCAGCAAGCCGGCGTATTCGCCCTGGGAACCGGCGTTTGGTTGAAGGGAAATAGCATCGTAGCCGGTAGCCGCGCAGAGCATGGCTTCCAGTTCGGTGGTCAATTGCTGGTAGCCCAGGCTTTGTTCGGCAGGCGCAAACGGGTGCAGGTTGCCGAACTCGGCCCAGGTAACCGGGATCATTTCGCTGGCGGCGTTGAGCTTCATGGTGCACGAGCCCAGCGGGATCATGGTGCGGTCCAGCGCCAGGTCCTTGTCGGCCAGGCGACGCAGGTAGCGCATCAGCTCGGTTTCAGAGTGATAGCGGTTGAACACCGGGTGGCTGAGGATCGGCGACTGGCGCAGCAGGGCGGCGGGCAGGGTGCCCGTTACGCTGGTGGCCAGTGCGTCGAAGTCAGGCAGGGCCTGGCCGTCTGTGGCGAGCAATGCCCACAGTGCAGTGACGTCGGACTGGCTGCTGGTTTCATCCAGCGACAGGCCCAGGCGCTGGTCGTCGATCACGCGCAGATTGATGTTCTGCGCATGGGCCTTGGCGTGCAGCGCGGCGGTGTGGGTGCCGGTGTTGAGGGTCAGGGTGTCGAAGAACTGTTCCTGCTCGACCTTCAGCCCCAGATCGCTGAGGCCACGGGCCAGGATCGCGGTCAACTGGTGAGTGCGTTGGGCGATTTGCGTCAGGCCTTTAGGGCCGTGGTAAACGGCATACATGCTGGCGATGTTGGCCAGCAGCACCTGAGCGGTACAGATGTTGCTCGTGGCCTTCTCGCGGCGGATATGCTGCTCGCGGGTTTGCATGGCCAGGCGCAGCGCCGGTTTACCGTGACGGTCAACCGAAACACCGACCAAGCGGCCCGGCATGTCGCGCTTGAACGCATCGCGGGTGGCGAAGTAGGCCGCGTGCGGGCCACCGAAGCCCAGTGGTACGCCAAAGCGCTGGGCGCTGCCGATGGCGACGTCCGCGCCGAACTCGCCCGGCGGGGTCAGCAGGGTCAGCGCCAGCAGGTCGGCGGCAACAGCCACCAGGGCGTTGGCGGCGTGGAAACGCTCGACCAGTTCGCGATAGTCGAATACATCGCCGTTGCTGGCCGGGTATTGCAGCAACGCGCCGAAGAAGGCTGTCACGTCAGTCAGTTCGCGCTCGTCGGCCACAAACACTTCAATGCCCAGCGGCTCGGCACGGGTGCGCAGCACGTCGAGGGTTTGCGGGTGGCAGTGGCTGGAGGCGAAAAAGCGGTGGCTGGTTTTGTTCTTGCTCAGGCGTTTGCAGAAGGTCATGGCTTCTGCAGCAGCGGTGGCTTCGTCGAGCAGCGAAGCGTTGGCAATCGGCAGGCCGCTAAGGTCGCTGATCAGGGTCTGGAAGTTGAGCAGCGCTTCGAGACGGCCCTGGGAAATTTCTGGCTGGTACGGTGTGTAGGCGGTGTACCAGGCCGGGTTTTCCAGCAGGTTGCGCAGGATTGGCGAAGGCGTGTGGCAGTTGTAATAGCCTTGGCCGATATAGGTTTTGCATAGCTGGTTTTTGGTTGCGATGGCCTTGATAGAGGCCAGGGCGTCGGCTTCACTTTGCCCGGCCGGCAAGTTGAGCACGCTGGTGCCCTTGATGCTTTCCGGGATCACGCTGGCGCTGAGACCTTCAAGGGAATCAAAGCCCAGGGTGGCGAGCATGGCCTGTTCATCGGCCTGACGCGGGCCGATATGGCGCGCGATAAATTCATTGGCGGTGCTGAGATTGATGGTCATGGCTGGGCTCTCAGTTGTCGTCTTGGGCTTTGATCAGGCGGTCATAGGCGTCCTGATCGAGCAGTTGGCCAACAGCGTTGGCGTCGGCGGGCTTGAAGCGGAAGAACCAGCCTTCGCCCAGCGGGTCTTCGTTGACCAGTTCCGGGCTGCTGTCGAGCGCCGGGTTGACTGCGATCACTTCGCCGTCCAGGGGCATATACACGCCGCTGGCCGCCTTGACCGACTCGACAGTCGCGGCTTCGGCGCCCTTGTCGTAGGCCTGCAGCTCGGGCAATTGCACAAACACCACGTCACCCAGAGCGTTTTGCGCAAACGCGGTAATCCCCACGGTTACGCTGCCGTCAGCTTCGGCGCGCAGCCATTCGTGGTCTTCAGTAAAACGCAATTCGCTCATGGAAACTCCTCAAGGCCAGACAGGTCTGGTGGTCACAGGTAAATGCTCGTGCAGGTCGAGCTTATGAGGAGTTCTCTGCAAGATGGTTGCCAGTTTATAAATATCCTTATTTATCAATGAGTTAAGATTTTAAAAGAGGTATTCGAAGAGCAAGACTGTAGCGAATTCGATACAGCCTGAAGGCCATAAAAAAATCCAAGGGGATCAAAGCCTTGCGTGGCATGGGTAGAGAGGGTGTGTATCGAATTCGTTCCGGTGGAGTGAATTCGATACAAGGCTTGGGTTGCCAATGAGCGGGAGCACAAATTCTGTGGCGGCTGCCGAACTCAGCCTTCGGCAGCTGCAAGGTCTGTAGGGAATTTTAACCTGTCTCTTATACACATCT
>NZ_JASJWL010000085.1:0-15824 GCF_035019225.1 Pseudomonas sp. CCC4.1
CCCCCCCCCCCCCCCCACTATTTTTTTTACACCCACACCCCCCAAAACGCGATGTGTATAAGAGACAGCTCCCACCCTGCGCACAATCTGTGGGAGCGAGCCTGCTCGCGAAGCCCTTTCAAACCCAGATTGCATCCCACAGGGGATAGTCACCGAGCTTCTCGACCAGTCGTGCCCGCAACGGATTGGCGACAACATAACGAGCAACTTTCACCAGCTCCTCTTCTCGCCTTAATGCCCGGTCATGGAAGCCATTTTGCCAAAGGCTGATTTTGCGATCAGTTGATCGCCTGACAGCCTGGGTACTCAAAGACTTGGTTCGTTGCATCAAGCCACCGAGCGTCCCACGGTGTAATTCGATCAACCAATGAAAGTGATCTGGCATGACGACCCAGGCCAACGAGTCTGCAAAACCCTGGTCTTGGGCAGCGCGAAATTGTGCGACGACTAACCGTCCCAAGGTAAAGTCTTTAAAGATGGGCTCTCTGCAGAGCGTGTTGGTGCTCAACAGGTAAATTCGATTTGGCTCGGAACAGCGGCCGATACGCAGGCGGTGTGAAGCAGCTAAAGACGGCATTCCTTTGCCTCTTAATGGATGAGTAATGAAAAGGCTAGCCCTGAAAGAACAATGAGGACGAGGCGTTTTTTAGCTGAATGTGTCTCAACAATGCCTTCGCGAGCAGGCTCGCTCCCACCCTGCGCACAATCTGTGGGAGCGAGCCTGCTCGCAAAGGCGGTCAATCACTCAGCCCAAATCAGACCGCCACCCCCGCATCCGCCCGCAGGCCCAGCGCTTCTACCGCGCTGATCGCGCATTGCTCGTCGATATCCGACGTATCGCCGCTGATACCAACAGCACCGATTACCTGCCCCGCCTCATCACGAATCAATACCCCACCCGGCGCAGGCACCACGTCACTTTGCCCCATGCCATTAAGCGCCGCGAAGAACGCCGGGCGCTGTTGCGCGTCCAGTGCCAGCAGACGCGAGCCCTTGCCTAAGGCAATCGCGCCCCAGGCTTTGCCAATCGCAATGCTGGGGCGCAGCAGGCTGGCGCCGTCTTCGCGCTGCAACGCCAGCAAATGCCCGCCACTGTCGAGCACCACTACCGTCAGCGGCGCAGCACTGATCTGACGCCCGACGCTCAAGGCCTGAGCGGTCAGTTCTAAAGCGACTTTCAAGGTTAAAGCACTCATGGTTGCCATCCTTATCTTGTTATGGAAAGCCTTCGGCGAACCTCGCGAGGCGCACTCAATAACACCAATAGAACACAATACAAATCTATTTTGTATACAATTTTTCAGCAATCAAAAAAACAAAACCCAGCGCACAAGCCTGAATACAAGGCTTGCTTGTGATCAACCATCGAATCGATAAAAGCCATTGACCTGCACAGCGGAGGATGAATACACTCGCTCAACAGCCACTTGTATACAATTACAAAACGTAAGAGGCACAAAACAATGAGCAAAATGAGAGCAATCGAAGCCGCCGTTCTGGTGATGCGTCGCGAAGGTGTCGATACCGCATTCGGTATCCCGGGCGCCGCCATCAACCCGCTGTACTCGGCCCTGAAAAAGGTCGGTGGCATCGATCACGTCCTTGCTCGCCACGTCGAAGGCGCCTCGCACATGGCCGAGGGCTATACCCGCACCAAGGCCGGCAATATCGGCGTGTGCATCGGCACCTCGGGGCCTGCCGGTACCGATATGGTGACGGGCCTGTACAGTGCCTCGGCCGACTCGATCCCGATTCTGTGCATCACCGGCCAGGCCCCACGGGCACGGATGCACAAAGAAGACTTCCAGGCGGTGGATATCACCGCCATCGTCAAGCCCGTCACCAAGTGGTCGACCACGGTGATGGAGCCGGGCCAGGTGCCTTACGCCTTCCAGAAAGCCTTTTACGAAATGCGCTCCGGGCGCCCTGGCCCGGTGCTGATCGATCTGCCGTTCGATGTGCAGATGGCCGAAATCGAATTCGACATTGACGCCTATGAACCGCTGCCACTGGCCAAACCAACGGCAAACCGGCTGCAGGCCGAAAAAGCCCTGACCATGCTCGATCAGGCGGAACGCCCGCTGCTGGTCAGCGGTGGCGGCGTGATCAATGCCGACGCCAGCGACCTGCTGGTGGAATTCGCCGAACTGACCGGTATCCCGGTGATTCCGACCCTGATGGGCTGGGGCACCATCGCCGATGACCACCCGCTGATGGTGGGCATGGTCGGCCTGCAAACCTCGCACCGTTATGGCAACGCCACCCTGCTCAAGTCCGATGTGGTATTGGGCATCGGCAACCGCTGGGCCAACCGCCATACCGGTTCGGTGGATGTGTACACCGAAGGCCGCAAGTTCATTCACGTGGATATCGAACCGACCCAGATCGGCCGGGTATTCAACCCGGATCTGGGCATCGTTTCCGACGCCGGTGCCGCGCTCAAGGTATTCCTTGAAGTAGCCCGCGAATGGAAAGCTGCCGGCAAGCTGAAAAACCGCAGCGCCTGGCTGCAGGACTGCCAGCAGCGCAAGGCCACGATGCAGCGCAAGACCCACTTCGACAACGTGCCGGTCAAGCCACAACGCGTGTACGAAGAAATGAACCAGGTGTTCGGCAAAGACACCTGCTATGTCAGCACCATCGGTTTGTCACAGATTGCCGGCGCACAATTCCTGCATGTGTACAAACCTCGCCACTGGATCAACTGCGGCCAGGCCGGCCCTCTGGGCTGGACCATTCCGGCGGCGCTGGGGGTGGTCAAGGCCGACCCTGATCGCAATGTGGTGGCACTGTCCGGCGACTACGACTTCCAGTTCATGATCGAAGAACTGGCCGTGGGCGCTCAGTTCAACCTGCCCTATATCCACGTGGTGGTTAACAACTCCTACTTGGGGCTTATCCGTCAGGCCCAGCGCGGGTTTGAAATGGACTACTGCGTGCAGTTGGCTTTCGACAACCTCAACGCACCGGAGCTTAACGGCTATGGCGTTGACCACGTGGCCGTCGTTCAAGGCCTGGGTTGCAAGGCCTTGCGCGTGTTCGAACCGAGTGAAATCCAGCCTGCCCTGCGCAAGGCCCAGGAGCTGATCAAGGAATTCCGCGTGCCGGTGATGGTGGAAATCATCCTGGAGCGTGTGACCAATATCTCGATGGGCACCGAAATCAACGGCGTAAATGAATTTGAAGACCTGGCGCTGGTGGGTAACGATGCACCGACCGCCATTTCGATGCTGGATTAATTTATAGCCCTCACCCCCTCTCCCGAGGAGAGGGGACAAAAAGCAGGAGTTCACCATGCCGCGTTTTGCCGCCAACCTGTCCATGCTGTTCACCGAGCAGGATTTTCTTGTCCGTTTTCAAGCGGCCGCCAACGCTGGTTTTCATGGCGTTGAATACCTGTTCCCTTACGATTACAACTCGGCCGACATCAAGGCCCAGCTCGATGCCAATAAACTGACCCAGGTGCTGTTCAACCTGCCGGCCGGTGACTGGGCCAAGGGCGAGCGCGGGATTGCCTGCCTGCCGGACCGGGTTGAAGAGTTCCGCGCCGGGGTCGACCTGGCCATCGCTTACGCGCAAGTGCTGGGCAACGACCAGATCAACTGCCTGGCCGGCATCCGCCCCCAGGGCGTGGACGACGCCACGGTCGAAAAAACCTTCGTCGCCAACCTCAAATACGCCGCCGACAAGCTGCAGGCAGTCGGCATCAAGCTGGTGATGGAGTCGATCAACACCCTCGACATCCCCGGCTTTTACCTGAACAACACCCAGCAGGCGCTGGCGATCCAGGAAAAGGTCGGCAGCAGCAATCTGTTCCTGCAATACGACATCTACCACATGCAAATCATGGAGGGTGACCTGGCCCGCACCATGCAGACTCATCTGCCGCAGATCAACCATATCCAGTTGGCCGATAACCCTGGTCGCCACGAACCGGGCACCGGCGAAATCAACTACCGCTTTTTGTTCGATCACCTGGACCGCATCGGCTATCAGGGTTGGGTTGGCTGTGAGTACAAGCCGCTGACCAGCACCGAGGCCGGTCTGGCGTGGCTCAAGACCCATAACGCGGTGTAACTCTGTGGGAGCGATCCCATCGCGAGCAAGCCCGCTCCCACATCAGACCACCTACTCTGAATCGCCCTAAGAAAAACAAGAGGATTTGTCATGGCTAAAATCGGATTTATCGGCACGGGCATCATGGGCTCACCCATGGCCAGCAACCTGCAAAAGGCCGGGCACAGCCTGTTTCTGTCGACCCATCACGGTGCCGCACCGGCCGATCTGGTTGCCGCTGGCGCAATCGCCCTGGCCAGCCCGCGAGAAGTGGCCCAGGAAGCCGAATTCATCATCGTCATGGTGCCGGATACCCCTCAGGTTGAGGATGTGCTGTTTCGTGAAGACGGCATCGCCGCGGGCCTGAGCCCGAACAAGGTGGTGATCGACATGAGTTCGATCTCGCCTACGGCCACCAAAGCGTTCGCCGAAAAAATCAACGCCAAGGGTGCTCAGTACCTCGACGCGCCGGTATCCGGCGGTGAAGTTGGCGCCAAGGCCGGCTCACTGAGCATCATGGTCGGCGGTGACGAAAAAACCTTCGCCCGCGCCCTGCCGCTGCTGCAGAGCATGGGCAAGAACATCACCCTGGTGGGCGGCAATGGCGACGGTCAAACCGCCAAGGTAGCCAACCAGATCATCGTCGCCCTGAATATCCAGGCCGTGGCCGAAGCGCTGGTATTTGCCGCGAAAAACGGCGCTGACCCGGCCAAGGTTCGCGAAGCGCTGATGGGTGGCTTTGCCTCCTCGAAAATCCTCGAAGTGCACGGCGAGCGCATGATAAAGGGCACTTTTGACCCGGGCTTCCGTATCAGCCTGCATCAAAAAGACCTCAACCTGGCCCTGGCCGGTGCCCGTGAGCTGGGGATCAACCTGCCCAACACCGCCAATGCCCAGCAAGTGTTCAGCACCTGCGCGGCCATCGGTGGCAGCAACTGGGACCACTCGGCGCTGATCAAGGGCCTGGAGCACATGGCCAACTTCTCGATTCGCGACAAGTAAGCCCACCGGTCTGCCCTTTTTGGGGAGACCGCACTACCTGTAGTCGCTGCCGAGGCACGAAGGCTGCGAGTTCTTGATCATGCAGGGAGCCAATCAAGAGCTCGCAGCCTTCGTGCCTCGGCTGCGACTACCAGGTAACAATCATGAGTTCAAACCCCTGCCCCGACTGGGCGACGGCCCTGTGCGCCGGTTTCGGCCAGATCTTCCTCCAGCGTCATCCTCTGTGCGGCGTGCTGTGCCTGCTGGCCATTCTGATCAGTGCCCCCACCCTGCTTGGTGGCGCCTTGCTCGGCGGTATTGCCGGGCTCCTCACCGCGCAACGGCGCGACTATCCCAAGGCCGAACGCCAGGCGGGTCTGTACAGCTACAACGGTATCTTGCTGGGCTTGCTGATAAGCCACCAGCTTGAATGGTCTGCCCTGTTGCCCTTGCTGATCATTGCCAGTGCCGGACTGAGTACGATGCTCGTGCACCAGTGGCTCAAGCGCGCCACCCCCGGGCAAAGCCTGCTGGCCTACACCGCGCCGTTTGTGGGTATTGGCTGGATCCTGCTGCACCTGACCAACCCGCCTGCACAAGCCATGGACCACACCCAGGCCGTCAATGGCCTCACACTGGCACAGGGGCTATTCAAGGGCATTGCCCAGGTCATGCTGCTGCCACACCCGCTGGCCGGGTTGCTGATTGTGATCGGCCTGTGGCTGAGCAACTGGCGCGCGGCACTATGGGCCATCACCGGTTCACTGGCCGGCATGCTGTTTGCCTTGTATCAACAGGACAGCGCGGCTGCACTGGACGGCCTGGCCGGCTACAACCCGGCACTCGCCGCATTGGCCCTGAGTCAGCAAGCACGGCGTCCCTGGCTGCCCGTGGCGGGGATTATCGTGACCTTGCTGATCACCCCGGGCTTTATTGCCCTGGGCCTCGCCCCTCTGACCGCACCCTTTATCCTCGGATGCTGGCTGGTGCACGCCAGTGTGCGCATCCTGCACCCTGCACAAGAACAATGCAGGTTGCGCATTGAGCGTTAATACTCGAACCTTCTGACCTTTGGGCATCGAGCAACCTGCATGGATAACAATGACTGGCGCCAGCGCTTGTATGTGATGGTCTTTCAGGCCGATACCCCGGCGGGGCGGCGTTTCGACACAGCCCTGCTGCTGATCATCCTGTGCAGCCTGGTGGTCGTGGTGCTCGACAGCATCAACAGCATTCACCGCGACTACGCCAAACTGCTGGCCTATATCGAGTGGGGTTTTACCTTTGTATTCGCCGTGGAATACGGCCTGCGTCTGTATTGCTCGCCCAAACCTCTGCGTTATGCCTTCAGCTTCTACGGCCTGGTGGATTTGCTGGCCATTGTGCCGGGGATTCTGGCGATCTATTACAGCGACGCGCAGTACCTGTTGATCATCCGCATCATTCGCATGTTGCGGATTTTTCGTATCCTCAAGCTGCGCCCCTACCTGAGCCAGGCCAACTATCTGCTCTCGGCGCTGCGCGGCAGCAAGCAAAAAATCATCGTGTTCCTGGTCAGCGTCTCCACCCTGGTTACGGTGTTCGGCAGTCTGATGTATGTGGTCGAAGGACCTGCAAACGGCTTTACCAGTATTCCGGTAAGTATCTATTGGGCCATTGTCACCCTGACGACTGTGGGTTTTGGTGACATAGTGCCCAAAACCGTACTGGGGCAAGTGATCTCGGCGATGGTGATGATCACCGGCTACTCGATCATTGCCGTGCCCACCGGCATCTTCACTGCCGAATTGGCCAACGCCATGCGTGGCGAGCAACTCAAGCACGACTGCCCGACCTGCAAAAAGAACACTCACGAACAATCGGCGTCTTTTTGTTCACGGTGCGGCAATGCTCTTTTTACGAAAAAAGCATAACCACAGCACTTTTTAATCTTTTAAGGACTATGCGACAGTCGCTATAGTTACTGGCAATTTGCCCTTATTGCTCCCTATAACAAGGAATGCGCAGTGAAAAAACTCTTTAGTGCCTCAATTCTGGCCGCTGGCCTGGCCCTTGGCAGTGTCGCGAGTGCAGCGACCCCACCGCCACTGCTAAACGTGTCCTACGATGTGATGCGTGATTTCTACAAAGACTACAACGCAGCCTTCCAGAAGCACTGGGCACAAGAGCACAACGGCGAAAAGCTCAACGTACAAATGTCATTTGGTGGTTCCAGCAAACAGGCCCGCTCGGTCATAGATGGCTTGCCCGCGGACGTGATCACCATGAACATGGCCACCGACATCAATGCCCTGGCCGACAACGGCCATCTGGTCCCGGAAAACTGGGTCACCCGCCTGCCGGACAACAGCGCACCGTTTACCTCGGCCACCGTTTTCATCGTGCGCAAGGGCAACCCCAAGGCTCTGAAAGACTGGCCCGACCTGCTCAAGGACGGCGTACAGGTCATCGTACCCAACCCGAAAACCTCGGGTAACGGCCGCTACACCTTCCTGTCGGCCTGGGGCTATGTACTGAAAAACGGCGGTGACGAAACCAAGGCCAAGGACTTTGTGGCCAAGTTGTTCAAGCAGGCTCCAGTGCTTGATACCGGCGGTCGTGCAGCCACCACCACCTTTATGACCAATCAGATCGGCGATGTGCTGGTGACGTTCGAAAACGAGGCGGAAATGATCGCCCGTGAATTTGGTCGCGACCAGTTCGAAGTGATCTACCCGAGCGTATCGGCAGAAGCCGAGCCGCCTGTGACGGTAGTGGACAAAGTGGTCGACAAAAAAGGCACCCGCGCCACGGCCGAAGCCTACCTCAAGTACCTGTGGTCGCCTGAAGGCCAGGAAATCGCTGCTAAAAACTACCTGCGCCCGCGTGACCAGGCAATTCTCGCCAAGTACAACGACCGCTTCCCGAAAGTCGACTTCCTGTCGGTTGAAAAAACCTTCGGCGACTGGCGCGACGTGCAGAAAAAGTACTTCAACGACGGTGGCGTGTTCGACCAGATCTACAACGCGCAATAATCCCCTGTCCTGTTGCAAGCCCGCCTTCCATTGTGGGAGCGGGCTTGCTCGCGAAGGGATGCCCCCGGTACGCCTGACTGCCCCCCTCGCCTGCATCGCAGGCAAGCCAGCTCCCCCAGGTTTTGCAGCACCTGCAAAAGCCTGTACATATCAACAGTAAAAAAACTTGCTCTCGCGCCTGTCTCTGCCCATGCTGTGCTTCTTCTGCGATGCGTGAATGAGTTGAGCGATGCGGCTGTTTCTGTGTGAAAAACCCTCCCAGGCCAAAGATATTGCCGCCGTGCTCGGTGCCAGCCGCCGCGGTGATGGCTGCTGGGTGGGCGCCAATGCCACCGTCACCTGGTGCATCGGTCACCTGCTCGAAACCGCCCCGCCCGACGCCTACGATGAGCGCTACAAGCGCTGGGTACTGGCTGACCTGCCGATCATTCCGGAAAAATGGAAAATGCGCGTCAAACCCAAGACCGCCAGCCAGTTCAAGGCCGTCAAGCGCCTGCTCGGTGAAGCCACAGAACTGGTCATCGCCACCGACGCCGACCGCGAAGGCGAGATGATTGCCCGCGAACTGGTCGAGCACTGCCGCTACCGCGGCCCCATCCAGCGCCTGTGGCTGTCGGCCCTGGACGACGCCTCGATCCGCAAGGCCCTGGCTGCGCTCAAGCCCGGCAGCGAAACCTTCAACCTCTATCATTCGGCCCTCGGCCGCTCGCGGGCCGACTGGTTGATCGGCATGAACATGAGCCGCCTGTTTACCCTGCTCGGCCGCCAGTCGGGCTATCAAGGCGTATTGCCAGTGGGCCGTGTGCAGACCCCTACGCTGCGGCTGGTGGTCGATCGTGATCGCAGCATCAGCGACTTTATCCCCGTGGCCTACTGGGCCATAGACGTACAGCTCAGGCACGACGGGCAGTTATTCACCGCGCAATGGCGGGCCGATCCCGACACCTGCGACGACCAGGACCGCTGCCTCAACCAGGCCCATGCCCAACAGGCCGCAAGTGCAATGCAAAACGCCAGCAGCGCCCGGGTGATCAAGCTGCGCACCGAGCGCATGCGTGAAGTCGCGCCATTGCCGTTCGATCTGGGCACGCTGCAGGAAGTGTGTTCAAAAAAGCTCGGCCTCGGCGCCCAGGAAACCCTCGATATTGCCCAGGCCCTGTACGAAACCTACAAGGTCGTCACCTATCCGCGCAGCGATTGCGGCTACTTGCCACAGAGCCAGCACGGCGAAGCCGCGTCGATTCTCAGCGCCTTGCAGCAGGCCGATCCGTCACTGGCACCACTGGCCAGCCATCTGGACCCGCAGCGCCGTTCACGGGCCTGGAACGACGCAAAAGTCAGCGCCCACCACGGCATCATTCCTACAGCTGCTGCAAAGAATATTGAACGCCTGAGCGGCAAACATCGCGCGGTATATACGCTGATTCGCGCACGCTACCTCGCGCAGTTTCTGCCCAACCATGAATACGACCGCACCCAGGCCGACTTTGATTGTGCAGGGCAAAACCTGCGGGCCGTCGGCAAGCAGATCGTCGAGCCCGGCTGGAAGCGCGCCCTGCCCGAAGCACTGGCCCCGGCCAAAGGTCGCGAAGCCCCTGCTCCACAGCCCCTGCCGTTATTGCGCGAAGGGCTGGACTGCGCGATTGCCGCGGTCAACCTCAAGGACTTGTGGACCCAGCCGCCCAAGCCGTTCACCGAAGGCGACCTGATCAAGGCGATGAAAAACGTCGCCAAGCTGGTGCAGGACCCGCTGCTCAAGCAAAAACTCAAGGACACCACCGGTATCGGCACCGAAGCCACCCGCGCCGGCATCATCCAGGGCTTGCTCGATCGCGGTTACCTGAGCAAAAACGGCAAGGCCCTGGCGGCGACCGCCCCCGCCTTTAGCCTGATCGACGCGGTACCGCGCGCCATTGCCGACCCCGGCACCACGGCCATCTGGGAGCAGGCGCTGGACATGGTGCAAAGCGGCGAAATGACCCTCGACGTATTCGTCGCCAAACAGGCGGCGTGGATGAGCAAACATATCGAACGTTGCAGCGCCATGACCATGACCATGACGATCAGCGGTCCGGCCAGCCCGGCCGGTGCGGCGCCAGCCTGGAAGAAGAAACGCAAGGCCGCTACGGGCAAGGCCAGACCCAAGCGGGCGGTGAAAGCAAAAGGGGCATGAGGCTCAGAGCGTCAATTGCCCGCTAATACAGGTCACCGCCGGGCCGCCCACCCAGATATCCTCGCCGATCTGCTCGATCGACACCCGCCCTGCCCGCCCCATTGCCGTACCCTGGCTGGCCACATAATGCGCCGGGGCAAGGCCTGCGCCGATCAGCCACTGCGCCAGCCCGGCATTCAGGCTACCGGTCACCGGATCTTCGGGCATGCCCTCGCCGGCACAGAATGCGCGCACTTCAAACTGCGCCTCGTCGCCATCGAGTTCAGGCTGCCAAGGGGCAACCACACCGATCGACAGCCCGAGCAACTGCGAGTAATCGGGCTCTAAAGCCAGCACCTGCTCACGGTCACGCAACATCAACGCCACCCAGCCCGGGCCATTATCGACCCAACGCGCCTGCACCACCGCCTGCGCCTCGATGCCCAGGCCACGGCAGATACGCTGCAGCAAATCCCCCTCAACAGCACCCGTACGCAACAGGGGCGGTGCAGTAAAAGCCAGTTGCCCGGCCTGGCGACGAAGACGGATCAACCCCGCGGCGCACTCCTGCACGACCTCTTGACCACGGGGCACGCCGCCGGCTTCCAGCCAGGCGTGGCAACTGCCCAGCGTAGGGTGGCCAGCAAAAGGCAGCTCGTTGAGAGTGGTAAAAATTCGCAGGCGGTAATCGGCATCAGGGTTTTGCGGCTTGAGCACAAAAGTGGTTTCACTCAGATTGGTCCAGCGCGCAAAGTCGGCCATTTGCGTGTCACTCAGGCTGTCGGCATTCAACACCACGGCCACCGGGTTGCCCTTGAGGGCAACGCTGCTGAAAACGTCAACTTGCTTGAATTCGAATGGGCGCATGACCGGCTCCTGATAGTGATCAGCAAGCACCCTACACAATTTGCGTAGCCGCTGGCGAGGCAGCGGCTACCCCATCAAACATTCAGACCAGATCCGTACCCTCACGCTTGGCCTTGCGCATATCGCGCCACAGGCTGACGCACAGGGTCAACATTACGGCCCCGGCAATGGCCGGCCAGATCAGGACATACAGGGTCAAAGCGAAACTGGACATGGGGTGGCTCCTTTTTCAGTGGCAGGTTCGACGGTGTGGTGGAAGGCCACAACACGTTCGTTGATACAGTCAAAATCAAAGGTTTCATTGGCCAGCAAGCTCACCAGCACACACACCACGGTGCTGACACCGTAAGCGGTCAATGAACTGAGCAACACCGGGTAATCGCGGAGAAAACCGAACGCGAATGGCGCCAGTACCAAGAACGCCAATCCGCCCATCACAAAGCCCACGCGCTTGCCAAAAAAGCCGAACGCCATCAGGCCAATCACCACCCCGCCGCCGATCGAGGCACAGAGTTCGAAGAACAGCGCCACCGCACCTTGCATCTGCAACAATTCGAAGCGGGCGACCAAAAACATCACAAACCCGGCAATCGCTGCACTGGTAAAGGCCGCGTTGGTAATCCGCTGCCAATACAGGCTGGCAATAACAGGAAAGACAATCGCGCCCCATAGCGCGCCGACAAAAATCAGCATGGTCAGGATATCGAGTTTCATGCTGGCAAAAATCATCGCCAGCATGGTTGCCAGCACCATGGTCAGGCGCCCAACAAACAACATGGTTTTTGGATTGGGTTTGCCCTTGGCTATGTTCTTGCCATACACGTCAGTCATCACCAGCGCCGACAAGGCGGACAGGTCGGAATCCGCCGTGGACGACAGCGAACCGATCACCATGATGAAAAACAGCCCCACCGCAAACGGCGGCAAGTAGGTCGAGGCCATTTGCGGGATCAGGTTATTGAGGTCGCCATCCTGGGGTTCGATACCTGCCAGCAGGGCCAGAAACCCCAGCATGCCCAGCCCGATCACAATCGAGGCATAACCGATGGTGGCGGTGACGAATGTCGACTTCATCAAGTCTTCACGCACGGCAAACAGCCGCTGGGCGATGGTCTGGTTACCAATGGCGTAGGCCAGCACGGCCACGAAGTAAGGTGCGCCCTGCTCCAGAATCGCGGTTTTCGAATAGAAGCTGGCTTGCTCGGGGGTGATCCTCGGCATGCCCTGGGCGAAGATTTCAGGGCCGCCCAACTGGAAGAAAATAATCGGAATAATCACCACCGCAGCGAAGATCATGGCGAATAGCTGGCCGAAATCAGTAAGCACCGATGAGCGAAACCCTGACCAGATGGTGTAAGTCAGAATCCCGACACCGGCGATAAGCACACCATGGGTAAAGCTCAGCGGCGAAAGCACCGCGACCAGTGCCCCGGCGGCGGTGAAATTGACCATCAGGCTGATCAGACTGCCGACGATATTGGAGCCCGCCAGAATCATCTGGCTGGAACGCCCGTGCCGTGCGTGCATGATCTCCGCCAGGGTGTGGGCCTTGGGCGCCAGTTGCCGGAAACGCCGGCCAAAGGGGTAGATAAACAGAATCATCAGCGCGCCCCAGAAGCCATAGTGCAACGCCCCCGAGAGACCAAACTTGTAGCCCGCACTGGCGGCGGCGTAAAAGGAAGCGGCCCAGATCCAGGTGGCCGTCATGCTGGCGGCCGACATGCCAAAGCCGATGGAGTTATTGGAGACCATATAGCCGTCGACGTTTTCGTCCTTGCGCCCCACGCGCAACGACACCAAAAAGGTCAGGCCATAAAAACAGAACAGAAGCAGCAACACGGTGAGGGTGGAAAGTTGGAACATTCCTTTCTCCTTTCTTATGCGCACACAGTCGTTACAGACGCAACGAAAGGCCGAAATCGGCAGGTGCAACAACCCGGGTTTCCTGACAGGCAGGCGATAGCGGACAGCGGTCCGTGGGTTGTCAAAGTGATGGCTGGCAAGTGACGGAACGCAAGAGGCGTCCCAGGTCAAAAGGCAAAGCGTGCGCTAGCACGTTGAGCCGGTGCTTGCAGCAATGGCCGGCAAGGTGCCGGGAGATAAGTCCGGTATCAGATGCACAAAGCCCTGACACGAACGGAAAAGAAGTATACAGATTTAGGGGGTTACCGGAAGAGGCCGAGACAGGCCGCCACTAAAAGCGCCTCACAAACCTGCCCGCTCCCACAAGCGCTTGCCAAGGTATCATGCTCACCGTCTTTAAATAGGGAGCACACCATGACCCAACGTACCTACCTTGTCACCGGCGCCAGCAAAGGCATCGGTCGCGCGTTGTGCGAACATCTGGCCCAGGCAGGCCACACCGTGGTGGGCATAGCCCGCAATGCAGACGACCCGGATTTCCCCGGCACACTGGTCGCCCTTGATCTGGCCGACCGCGAACGCAGCGCACAGGTACTCAAGGAACTCAGCGAACGTTTCGCCTTCGACGGGCTGGTCAACAACGTCGGCCTGGTGCGCCCGCAAGCATTGGGCGAAATTGATCTGGATGCATTCGATGACGTCATGCGAGTTAACCTGCATTCGGCGCTGCAGGCCACCCAGGCGTTATTGCCCGGCATGCGCAGCCGAGGCTGGGGGCGAGTCGTGAATATTTCCAGCCTGACCGTACTCGGCATCACCCAACGTACGGCCTATGCCGCAGCCAAGGCGGCGCTGGTCAGCTTTACCCGCTCCTGGGCCCTGGAACTGGCACAAACAGGCATAACCGTAAACGCCGTGGCCCCCGGCCCGACCGAGACGGAGCTGTTCCGCGCCAACAACCCCCCAGGATCGGCTGGCGAAGCCCGCTATCTGGCCGGTGTACCGATGGCACGTCTGGGCCAGCCTGCAGAAATCGCCTCGGCGATTGCCTTTCTACTGTCTGAGAGCAGCGGTTTTATTACCGGCCAGACGCTGTTTGTCGATGGTGGTGCATCGGTGGGCAAGGCGGCGTTTTAACCACAGCCCCAAACCAAAACGGCGACCCGAAGGTCGCCGCTTGGCTTTACTTGAACTGCCGACTCAACCCCGGCGGTACGCCGCTGATATCGGTCTCTTCCCACGGCCCGTTGGGGCTCACCGCGCGGCTCCAGCCGTTGTCCCAGCGGTAGTAGGCGCGCTGGCGGTAGAAGATATTGGTCTGGTTATCCAGCACATACACGCCCAGGCGCGCATCCCAGTGGCTAGGCCCGCCCGGCGGGGGCGCAAAGGTCGCCGAGGTGCGCGGCAACGGTTTTGGCGCCTTGGGAATCGGCATGTCCGGCAGGGGCTTGCCCGAGGGCTGGGGTGTCGGCTGCGGCATCGGCGTTGTTGGCGCAGGCGGTTCGTAAGGCTGTTGAACCGCACAGGCGCTCAGGCCTAGAGCTAGCGCGAGCAAGGTGATACGGGCGAATACGGCCATGGCGGCTTCTCTTGTAAGTCAGCTAAGACCCCCTGTGGCGGCGGACTTGCTCGCGATTCAATCAATGCGGATTCACTGGAGGACCGCGTCGTCTGCATCGCGAGCAAGCCCGCTGCCACATTCGGGGCATTTATTTATCCGGGCTGTCGATGGTCAGCTGTTGCAGCTCCCGAGTGCTGCTGGACAGCGGCTGGCTGCGCCCTACCCACTCGCCTGCTGTTGGCTGGCCAGCACGGGAGATGCGTGCCATTAATTGGACTTCAGGAAAGTTGGACAGTTTCAATTGCGGCATCATTGCGTCGACATCGCCCAGCTCAACCGTGATCGGCAGATCCGCCACAGTCACGCGCTTGACCGCCAACGGTGCCGGCGGGCCGGAGACCGCACGGGCAAAGATAAACACGCTGTCACCCGGCAAGGCGCTGGCCTTGACCGCATCGGCCAGATCCACGTTGACCTTGATCGAGGCCATCGCCTTGGCCACAGGTGCAGTTTCAACCTTGCCGCCGCGGGCCTGCAGTTGCTCACGGGCCTTGGCAATACCGCCTTCCAGCGCCGCACGGGAGGCGTCGCCTTCGGGCAGTTCGGTCATCAACCGTTGCCAGTAGCCAATGGCCTGTTCGAAGCGCTGGTCCTCGAAGGCGGCGATGCCCAGCAGGCCCAGGCTGGTGACTTCCTTCGGGTCGGCCTTCAAGGCTTCATCGGTCAGCGCCTGGATTTTGTCGCTCCACTTTTTATCGTCGGCAAAGTACTGCGCCTGTGCCCACTGGCCCAGCAACTCGGGCTGACGACCGGCCAGGTTGGCCGCGCGTTCGAACACCCTGGCCGCATCCGCAGGACGGTTTTGTGCCATATAGGCACGGCCCAGGAAGTACAGGCCTTCGGCCGAGTCAGGTTGCGCAGCCGCGGCACGCTCAAGGCGCGCGACCATTTCTTCAAGGGATTGCGGCGGCTGGGAGAACTCGCGGGTCAATTCGACCTTGTCGCTGGAACCAAAATGCAGGTACAGGCTCAAGCCCAGCACCGGCACCAGCACTGCGGCCAACAACGGAATGGCCTTGCCCAGACTGGACACCCGCCCCGGCGCCACACCTTCGGTGTCCGCGAGCAATTCGCGGGCCGCTTCGGCGCGGCCGGTTTCGAACTGTTCAGCGGTCAACACGCCCTCTTCGCGCTGGGCTTGCAACTCGGCCACCCGCTCTTGATACAAGGCAACGTTCAGAGCGGTACGGTCTTCTTCGCGCTGGGCTTGCAACTCGGCCACCCGCTCTTGATACAAGGCAACGTTCAGAGCGGTACGGTCTTCTTCGCG
>NZ_JASJWL010000086.1:0-15713 GCF_035019225.1 Pseudomonas sp. CCC4.1
CGCTGGGCTTGCAACTCGGCCACCCGCTCTTGATACAAGGCAACGTTCAGAGCGGTACGGTCTTCTTCGCGCTGGGCACGGCGCCCGCGCAATACCGGGATCAATAAAAAGCTGAGGGCTATCAGTAGCAGCAAGCCTGCTGCGAGCCAGAAATCAATCATCTTTGGTTTTATCCAGCAAAGTGTCGAGGCGCTTGCGCTCCTCGGCAGAAAGAGTGTCCGAACCTTCGGTCTGCTCTGTACGTCGACGGCGCCCGACGATGACGCCAATCACCACCAGACCGCCCACCAGCAGGGCCAGCGGGCCAAACCAGAGCACTGCGGTCTTGCCGGTCAGGGCCGGTTTATAGAGCACGAAATCGCCGTAGCGGGCGACCATGAAATCGAGGATCTGCTGGTTGTCCTTGCCTTCACCGAGCATGCGATAGATCTCGCGGCGCAGGTCGGTGGCAATAGGGGCGTTGGAGTCGGCGATGTCCTGGTTCTGACACTTGGGGCAGCGCAGTTCCTTGGTCAGCTCACGAAAACGGTCGCGCTCGGCGTCGTTGGCAAACTCGTAGGTATCGATGGCGGCATGGGCAACCCCGGTCAGGGTCAAACCGAAAACCACGGCGGCTAGCCAGCGCTTCATGGTTTGGCCTCGTCAACCAGTGCCTGATATTTACCCGCAAGCTGCTCGCGCCACACGGTCTCGTCGATCACGCCGACAAACTTGTGGCGGATGATGCCCTTGCTGTCGATCAGAAATGTCTCAGGAGCGCCGTACACGCCCAGATTCAGGCCCAGGGAGCCGTCTGCGTCGTTGATGTCCAGCTGATAAGGGTTGTGGAAATCCTTAAGCCACTTCTTCGCATCTTCGTTGACGTCTTTGTAGTTCACGCCGTAGATCAGTACACCCTGATCGGCCAGCTTGGTCAGCACCGGGTGCTCGACCCGGCATGAAATGCACCAGGTGGCCCACACGTTGACCAGCGCAGGCTTGCCCTTGAGGTCAGCCTCGGTGAGGGTTTTGTCCCCCTCCACCGAAGGCAGGCTGAAGGCCGGGAACGGCTTGTCGATCATCGCCGACGGCAGCTCGGTCGGGTCCAGATACAAGCCCCGGTAGAGAAACCACGCCATACCGAGAAAAACGGCCAGCGGGACCAGCATCAACCAACGTCTCATGCCGTGGCTCCTGTCATGCCCAGTGCTTCACGCACGCGGCTTTTCACCTTGACCCGGTAGCGACGATCCATCGCTGCCAGCAATCCACCAAAGCCTGTGAGCAGACCGCCAAACCAGATCCAGCGCACAAACGGTTTCACATGCACCCGCACGGCCCAAGCGCCGTTGTCCAGGGGCTCACCCAGAGCAACATAGAGGTCACGGGTGAAACCGGCGTCGATCCCGGCTTCGGTCATCATCGAGTTCTGCACCGTGTAGAGGCGTTTTTCCGGGTGCAGTACGCTGACTTCCTTGCCATTGCGGATGACACGCACGGTGCCTTTGTCAGACGTAAAGTTCGGACCCTGGAAGTGCTTGGCGCCTTCAAATATGAAGTGATAACCGCCCAGCTCCATCGACTCGCCCGGTGCCAGGCGCAAGTCGCGCTCGGCACTGTGCTGGCTCGACAACACCACCCCCAGCGCACACACGGCGATACCCAGGTGGGCAATCTGCATGCCCCAGTAGCTGCGGGTCAGGCTGCGCACGCCTTTGATCAGGCCCTTGTGACGGGTCTTGTCACCGATGTCACGCACCCCGGCCAGCAGCACCCAGGCCGCCAGCATAAAGGTGGTCAGCACCGCCCAGTTGAAGTCGCCATAGGCCACTCCGGCAATTGCCGACAGCGCGGCGCTGCCCAGCAGTACGGGGGTGAGCATGCCCAACAACCATTTGACCGGAGTGTCTTTCCAGCGCACCAGCACACCGACGGCCATCACCACCATCAGCAAAGCCATGAGCGGGATAAACAGGGCGTTGAAGTACGGCGGGCCCACCGACATCTTGGCGCCACTGATGGCATCCAGAATCAGTGGGTACAGGGTGCCGAGCAGAATCATCGACGCGGCCACCACCAGGATCAGGTTGTTGCCCAACAGCAGGGTCTCACGGGACCACAGCTTGAAGCTGACATGGCTTTTCACCACTGGCGCACGCAGGGCAAACAGGGTCAGCGAACCGCCGACCACAAACAGCAGGAAGATCAGGATGAATACGCCGCGCTCTGGGTCGGAAGCGAACGCATGCACCGAGGTCAACACGCCGGAACGCACCAGGAACGTACCCAGCAGGCTCAGGGAAAACGCAGCTATCGCCAGCAGTACGGTCCAGCTCTTGAACACACCACGTTTTTCGGTCACGGCCAGCGAGTGAATCAGCGCCGTACCCACCAACCATGGCATGAACGAAGCATTTTCTACCGGATCCCAGAACCACCAGCCGCCCCAGCCAAGCTCGTAATAAGCCCACCATGAACCCAGGGTGATGCCGATGCCGAGGAAGGCCCATGCCACGATGGTCCATGGACGCGACCAGCGCGCCCAGGCTGCGTCCAGCCGACCGCCGAGCAAGGCAGCAATGGCAAAGGCAAAAGCCACGGAGAAACCGACATAGCCCATGTACAGCATTGGCGGGTGAACAATCAGGCCAATGTCCTGCAGTAGCGGGTTAAGGTCGTTGCCATCCGAAGGAATCTGCGGCAGCAAGCGCACGAAAGGATCTGAGGTCAGGATCAAAAACAGCAGGAAGCCGACACTGATCATGCCCATGATCGCCAGCACACGCGCCAGCATCACTTGTGGCAGCTGCCGCGAGAAGATCGACACGGCAAAGGTCCAGCCACCGAGGATCATCGCCCACAACAGCAGCGAGCCTTCGTGGGCACCCCACACCGCGCTGAACTTGAAGTACCAGGGCAACGCGCTGTTCGAGTTGCTGGCTACGTACGCCACCGAAAAGTCATCGGCCATAAAGGCATAGGTCAGGCAGGCAAAGGAGAACAACAAAAAGGCAAATTGCCCCCAGGCAGCGGGTTGCGCCAGGCTCATCCACAATTTGTCGCCGCGCCAGGCGCCCAGCAGCGGCACGATGGCCTGCACAATGGCAAAGCACAGGGCCAGAATCATGGCCAGATGGCCCAATTCGGGAATATAGAGTCCAGACATCAGTACTTACCCTCACTTGCAGGCACAGGCGCGGATTGGCCACTTTCGTTCAGCGCCTTGGTCACTTCGGGCGGCATGTATTTTTCGTCGTGTTTGGCCAGCACTTCATCAGCCACCACCACACCCTGGGCATTGAGCTTGCCCAGCGCGACGATGCCCTGCCCTTCACGGAACAGGTCCGGGAGGATACCGCGATACTGGATGGTCACCGATTTGTTGAAATCGGTGACCACAAACTGCACGTCCAGCGAGTCACCTGAACGCTTGAGCGAACCGTCCTCGACCATGCCACCGGCACGGATCCGGGTATCCAATGGCGCTTCGCCATTGGCGATCTGGGTCGGGGTGTAAAACAGGTTGATGTTCTGCTGCAAGGCGCTCAGGGCCAGGGCCACGGCAGCGCCGACCCCTACCAGAATCGCCAGGATGATGATCAAGCGTTTTTTGCGCAGCGGATTCACTTCGAATTCTCCCGACGCAAACGACGCGCCTCTTGTTGCAGATAACGCCGGCGCGCCATGATTGGCAGTGCCACGTTCAACCCCAGCACCGCCAGGCAAATGCCATAGGCCGACCAGACATATACCCCGTGATGGCCCATGGCGAGAAAGTCGCCAAAAGAAGCAAAACTCATCGCGCACCCTCCAGAGCCTTCAACACCTCAGCCTTGACCCAGGTGCTGCGGGCCTCGCGCTTGAGCACCTCAAGACGCATGCGCAACAGCAGCACCGCGCCAAAGAAGCAATAAAAGCCCAGCACCGTGAGCAACAGCGGCATCCACATTTCCATGGGCATGGCCGGTTTTTCGGTCAGGGTGAAGGTCGCGCCCTGGTGCAGGGTGTTCCACCACTCCACCGAGTACTTGATGATCGGAATATTGATCACGCCCACAATCGCCAGCACCGCGCAGGCCTTGGCCGCACTGTCGCGATTGGTGATGGCGTTGCCCAGGGCAATCAGGCCGAAATACAGAAACAGCAGAATCAGCATCGAGGTCAGACGCGCATCCCAGACCCACCACGAGCCCCAGGTCGGCTTGCCCCACACCGCACCGGTGACCAGCGCCACGGCTGTCATCCAGGCGCCAATGGGTGCGGCGGATTGCAGGGCCACGTCGGCGATTTTCATCTTCCACACCAGCCCTACCACACCGCACACCGCCAGCATCACGTAGCAGGATTGCGCCAGCATGGCCGCAGGAACATGGATATAGATGATGCGGAAGCTGTTGCCCTGCTGGTAGTCCGGCGGTGCAAAGGCCAGGCCCCAGATCACCCCGCAGGTGATCAGCAACACGGCGGCAATGCTTAACCACGGCAACAGCCGCCCACTGATGGCATAGAACCATTTGGGCGAGCCGAGTTTGTGAAACCAAGTCCAGTTCATCACGCTGCTTCCATCACGGTGCCGGTCACGACAGGTGTGCTGTCATGCCAGCCAGGGTCTTTACTGGCCCACGCAGGCCAGACCTCATTATTCGCCGACGCTGATTTTCAGGCCGGCAGCTATTGCAAAAGGTGTCAGGGTTACAGCCAGGGCGGTCAGGCTACCAAGCCAGAGCAAATAACCGGTTGCAGGCATGCCTTGCAATGCCGCCTGCAGGGCGCCACTACCAAGGATCAATACCGGGATATATAAAGGCAGAATCAATAGCGCCAGTAGCAAGCCGCCGCGCTTGAGGCCCACGGTCAGGGCAGCGCCCACGGCACCAAGCAGGCTCAACACTGGCGTCCCCAGCAGCAACGACATCAGCAACACCGGCAGGCACGCCACCGGCAGCCCGAGCATCAGGGCCAGCAGGGGTGACAGGATCACCAGCGCCAGACCGGAAAACGCCCAGTGTGCCAGCACCTTGGCCAGTACCAGTAGAGGCAGGGGGTGCGACGAAAGGACCCACTGCTCAAGCGATCCGTCCTCGAAATCACTGCGGAAAAGCCCGTCCAGCGAGAGTAAAACCGCTAAAAGGGCCGCGACCCACAGCAGTCCTGGAGACAAGGTTTGCAACAATTTCGTCTCCGGGCCAACGGCCAGCGGAAACATTGCGATGACAATCGCGAAGAACACCAACGGGTTGGCCAATTCGGCCGGGCGACGGAACAGCAAACGCGCTTCGCGCGCCACCAACACGGCAAACACACTCATACAGCCCACTGCCCCAGGTCGATATTGCGGTAACCGGCTGGCATCCGGGTCAAGGTATGGTGCGTGGTGAGCACCACCATGCCGCCGCTTTCACAGTGGCGGGCCAGGTGTTCTTCGAGTTGCGCCACGCCCTGTTTATCGAGCGCGGTAAACGGCTCATCGAGAATCCACAACGGCGGGCTGTCCAGATACAGGCGGGCCAGCGCCACACGGCGCTGCTGCCCTGCCGACAAGGTGTGGCACGGCACATCCTCAAAACCCTGCAAGCCGACCTCATGCAACGCAGCCCAGATGGCATCACGGGTTGCCTGGCGATGCAAGGCGCACAGCCAGCTGAGGTTTTCTTCGGCCGTGAGCAAATCCTTGATTCCCGCCGCATGGCCGATCCACAGCAAATTGCTGGTCAATTCATGACGTTGGGCGCTCAGGGCCATACCGTTAAGCCGTACTTCGCCAGCCGTTGGCTGCATCAGGCCCGCCAACAAGCGCAGCAGGCTGGTTTTGCCGCTGCCGTTGGGGCCGCTGATTTGCAGCATGTCGCCGCTGCTCAGACGCAATTCGAGGTGTTCGAACAGCATCCGCCAGTCACGCTCACAAGCGAGCGCTACGGCTTCTAAAAGAGGGCTGGTCACGTAATTGAGGCCTTCACGGTTCAAGTCGGCGCAGGCATGGCCGTTAAAGTGATGCAGGATAAATGCATTTGCGGCCTGATTCAGAGAGCTGGATCAAACAATTGTTATGTTTTTTAGGCGCTCTGAACGACGGGGCAGCATTATACATGCCATGTCCTACGCTAAAGAGGGCAATTTCGACAGGTTGTTACGATGAAAGGCGACATGAATATTCCACCCATCCCACAACCCGCCCCCAGCAGTGTGCGTCAGGGGCTTGTGGGCGGTGAAGTGCTCAAGTTGCTGCAGCCCGCAGAGGGCCTGATAAAGCCCGGCCAAAGTGCCCAGGCCGAGGTGCTGTCACTCAAGCAAAACGATCTGAGCTTCCAGCTTTTGCTCAAGTTGACCCTGGCCAGTGGCCGCGAAACCAACGTGCAGGCCAGCAGCAATTTTCCCTTGCCGCTGGGCACCCAACTGGCCGTGACCCAGCCTTCTGCGGGAAACCTTGCGATCAGCCTGCAACAGGCCCTGAGCAGCAGCGTCGCCACTCTCACCCGCCTCGATACCCGACAGTTGCCAGTGGGCACGCTGCTGCAAGGCAAGGTACTGACCACTCAGGCCCTGGCGCAGCCCGCAGGGCAACCGACGGTTTATCGGTCACTGGTGACCTTGCTCAACAGCGCACTGAGCGGCACGACCCTGACCCTGGACAGCCCGCTGCCCTTGCGTATCGGCAGCTTGCTTAGCGCCCGTGTGGACGGCCCGCAGAGCCTCGAGTTTGTGCCGCTGAGCGGGCGCCAGGAACAACTGGCTGTGGCGCAACAACTGGCAACACAACAGAGCCGGCAAGGCTCGTTGGAGGGCCTTTTCAACGCCCTGCAAAAACTGCCGGCCACTGCCGACATGCCTGCTGAGCTGCGTGCATCCATCGACAAACTATTAGCCGGTTTGCCTACGCCCTACCAACTGAGCAACGCCAAAGGCCTGGGTGATGCCCTGCTCAACAGCGGGGCATTTCTGGAGGCCCGACTGCTGACCGGGCAAACCCCGGCACAGGCCCCTGACATGAAAGCTACCTTGCTGCGCCTTATTGCGCAGATCCTGCCCGGTCTGCCGTCAAGCACCAGCTTCAACCCCGGCATGGCTGCCAGCACCCAGGCCCAGGCCTTGCCGACTTTTGTGCGTAATGCCCTGGGCATGCTCGGCCAGGTCAGCGCCAAACCACAGCCCGGCGGCTTCCCCTTGCCCCAGCGCTTGCTGCAGAACGGTGAAGGTGAAGACAGCCTGGAGAACTTGCTGAAACTGGCAGCAGCAGCTGTCTCGCGGCTGCAAAGCCATCAGCTGTCCAGCCTGGAACAGAGTGGGCGCACGGCCGAGGGTGGTGTACTGACCACCTGGCAACTGGAAATCCCCATGCGCAATGCTCACGACATCGTACCTTTGCAGGTCAAGTTCCAGCGTGAAGACCCGCCGGAAAAACAAGCGCAAGATAAAACCGAATCCCGGGAGATCAAGGATCAACTATGGCGCGTGGAGCTGGCCTTCGACCTCGCCCCCCTGGGCCCGCTGCATGTGCAGGCGCAGCTGTTGCGAGGCAACCTGTCGGGCCAGCTCTGGGCCGAACAGGCATACACCGCCCGCCTGATCGAAAGTCAGCTGGGCAACTTGCGTCAGCGTCTGAGTGAAGCCGGGTTGAGCGTGACCGATCTGGATTGCCATCAAGGCATCCCGCCGCAAAGTGGCCATACCCGTCTGGAACAACGCTGGGTCGATGAAACCGCATGAATACACCTGCAGAACCGCGCCAGGCGATTGCCCTCAAATACGACGGCAAACAGGCCCCTACCCTCACCGCCAAGGGCGATGACGAACTGGCCGAAGCCATCCTGGCGCTGGCCCGTGAACACGAAGTGCCGATCTATGAAAATGCCGAGCTGGTCAAATTACTGGCGCGCATGGAGTTGGGTGACAGCATCCCGCAAGAGCTGTACCGCACACTGGCAGAGATCATTGCCTTTGCCTGGCAGCTTAAAGGTAAATTCCCAGAGGGTTTTGCCCCCCAGACCGAGCCGGAGGAACGCGACATCACTCCCCGTTGAACGCTCTATCGCCTTCGGCAGCTGCTACAGACCGGGCGTTGAGCGCAGGGCGCTATCCACCTGCTGCGCCGCTTCGAGCAGCCTGCTGTCCTGACGAAATCCGCCAATCAGTTGCAACCCCACTGGCAGCTCCCCCGACGCCCGGGGCATCGGAATATTGAGCTGGGGCAGGCCGAATGCCATCCAGAACTTGCAGAAGTCTGATGGCCCGGTGCTCTGCAACCCCAGTGGCGCAACCATGCCGCAGGTGGCACCCAGCATCGCGTCAAAGGGTTCGAAATGCTCCTTCAACACCGGCGCCAACGCCGCCAGCCGAGCCTTCGCTGCCGTTTCCTGCTGCCAACTGGTGGCCCGCGCCCTATCAATCATGGCCAGCACTTGCGGGCTCAGTTGCTCGGGGTTCGATTGCCACTCCTTGCTCAGTGAACGGGCACCCTCGCAGTCATTGATCAACTGGTGATCATCGAAAACACTGGCAAACTCGTCCTCCAGTACCACCTCGGTGACGCTATGGCCTGCGGTTTTCAATTGTTCCATAGCTGCCAGCAAGGCCTTAGCCACCGGAGGATCGATCTGATCCCAACGCGACGTACGACAAAACCCGAATAATCGGGCGCCATTCTCCCCGTTCGTTTGCGGCAAGCCGGGCACCAGTACCCGGGCGAGCAGCGCCAGGTCGCGAACCGAACGGCCATACCAGCCCAGGGTGTCGAAGCTCGGCGCCAGGGGCTTGACCCCTTCCAGGGAAACCAGCCCATGGGACGGCTTGAAGGCATACAACCCGCAATAGGATGCAGGCTTAAGCAGCGAGCCCGCCGTTTGCGTGCCCAGGGCAAGGGGGAAAAAGCCCGCGGCCATGCCCGCAGCAGAGCCGGCACTGGAGCTGCCCGGCGTCCTCTGCAGGTCATGGGGATTACGCGTCGGCCCCGTGTGCATATAGGCAAATTCAGTGGTATGGGTTTTACCCATGATCACCGCCCCGGCCTGACGCAGCAGCGCAACCACATGGGCATCCCGCGAGGGCCGGTTGTGGGCGTAGATCGGCGAGTAAAATGCTGTCGGATGGTCGCCGGTATCAATGATGTCCTTGACCCCCACCGGCACACCGGCCAATAAACCATTGATCTGCGGGCTGCCCAGGCACAGGGCCTGTTTACGTACGCACTGCGCATCGAGCGCGGCAAACGCCTGGATTGCAGGTTCGCGGGCATTGCTTTGCGCCAGAAAATGCTCAGCCACCTGCCCGGGGCCAAGCAGCGCCTTGCGTACGTGTTCGGCGATCGCGCAGGCATCTGCAGTGTCAAGAAAGCTCATGTGATGTTTAACCTCGGATTATGGCTGTGTTACACGGCATATACCGCTGCCCAATCGGCAAAACCCTTGATCTCAATGGGATTGCCCGAGGGGTCGAGGAAAAACATCGTCGCCTGCTCCCCCGCTGTCCCGGCAAAGCGCAGGGTCGGCTCCAGTACAAACTGCACGTCACGGCTCAGCAGGCGTTCTTTGAGAGCGTGCCAGTCGGGCATGGCCAGTACCACGCCAAAATGTGGCATGGGCACCCGGTGCTCGCCGACTTTCCCGGTATTGCTAACGGAAAACGGCTCGCCCAGATGCAACGACAACTGATGGCCGAAAAAGTCGATATCTACCCAGCTCTCCGTGCTGCGGCCCTCAGCACAGCCCAGCACGTCGCAATAAAAGCGTCGCGCCGAGACCAGGTCGTGAACGTGATAGGCGAAATGAAAAAGCGATTGCACAGTGACCTCCTGAAACCGGAACAGGCCAGATGGCCCTTGCGCCAATGATGCATTGCCGTCTTCAATAGAACTAACCTGTTATTTTATCCGTGAAAGAAAGAAATTCTTATGGATACGCGCTACCTCAAAAGCCTGATCGCCGTGGTGGATTGCGGCTCGATTGCCAGGGCAGCACGCCTGGAAAACCTCACTGCCGCCGCCGTCAGCCAGCGCATTCTGGCCCTTGAGCGCCAGCTCGGGCTGGAGCTTCTGGTGCGCATCGGGCATGAGGCCAAACCCAGCCTGGCCTGCCTGGATTTACTGCCCCGGGCACGTGCCATCGTCAATGAAGTGGCGCTGCTGGCAGGTGATGCCGATAGCCAGGGCCTGACCGGCCCCTTGCGCATCGGCGCCATTTCAACCGTGCTCACGGGGCTTCTGCCACAGGCCTTGCGCGCCTTGACCCGCTCAACCCCGCAACTGAAACCGGTCATAGTGCCCGGCACATCGCGCGCGCTGTATCAGGCGCTGGAGGCCAATGAGCTGGATGCCGCGATTGTGGTCGCACCGCCCTTTGCACTGAGCAAAACCTTCGAGGTGGTGGTGCTGCGCAAGGAGCCTTTGCTGTTTATTTCCAATGAACCCTCCACGCAAGGCATCGACGCCCGCCTGCAACACTGCCCGTACATTCAGTATGACCCCGATGCCTGGGGCGGCCGCCATGCCCTGCAGTACTTGCAGGATCACAGCCTGTCACCCGCTGCCCTGCTCGATCTGGATGCACTGGAAACCATCGCCCTGCTCACGGCACAGGGCCTTGGGGTGAGTCTGGTGCCATGCTGGTCGGGAATTGAGCGCTGGACCGGCAGTTGTGTGCTGGAGCCGGTCGGGGATAAGCGCTATGACCGAGAAATTGTGCTGCTCAGCCTTGCCCAGGGGCCAAGGTTGCGGATGGTAGACGTATTGCAGCGGGCGCTGCTGGAGACTGCAGGCAGTCATTTGTAGCCGTTGAGGAGCGCAGCCTCGCTGCGCACTTCAGCGGCTACGGTCAGTCACCCAACTCAACCCTTGTACATTTTGCTCATCAGTTCGGCTTCAGCCTGGGTCAGGCCGCATGCCTGGGTCAGCTCATCAACACTGGCACCCATGCTCACCAGCCGCGCCGCCTGGTTGAACGACAGGCTGGTAGGGTCACGCTGCTCAAGCTGAGTCAGCTTCTCGGGCAGCGGCGCAACCACGGCGCGCAATTCGTGCAGGGCTTCGCCCATCTGCACATTGCCGTTCTGGTAGGTATCCAGGCGCCGCGCCAGTTCCCGAAGGCGCCGGTCTCGCTGTTCATCGGCCGCAGCCTGTTGCGCCACAAGCACCCGCTGACGGCGCACGTGGCTGACAAACAGCCACAGGGTCACGGCCCATAACAGGCCCAGGACGATTACCGCCGCCTCAAGGATCAATCAGATGTTCTCCAGATCCGACCATTCTTCCTCGGTCATCATTTTGTCCAGTTCAACCAGAATCAGCAGTTCGCCGTTCTTGTTGCACACACCCTGGATAAACTTGGCCGATTCGTCATTGCCCACGTTAGGCGCCGTTTCGATTTCGGACTGACGCAGATACACCACCTCTGCCACGCTATCGACCAGAATCCCAACCACTTGCTTGTCGGCTTCGATGATGACGATGCGCGAGTTATCGGTGATTTCGGCGTTGTACAGACCAAAACGCTGACGCGTGTCTATGACCGTTACTACGTTGCCGCGCAGGTTGATAATACCCAACACGTAGGAAGGCGCACCCGGTACCGGGGCGATTTCGGTGTAACGCAGCACTTCCTGCACCTGCATCACATTGATGCCATAGGTTTCGTTGTCCAGCTTGAAGGTAACCCATTGCAGGATCGGATCTTCAGAACCCTGTGCCGCTGACTGTTTCATACCCCAAACCCCTGACTGAAATACTGCTCGATTCTGATAACTGGCGATCCGCCCTCGCAGGTGAATCGACCACGATTATTGTTATGACTTGCCCTTGGCGATCAATGCCGCCAGTTGCTCCACATCCAGCAATGCGCACATGTGTTCAATCACCGTGCCCGCCAGCCACGGCCGTTGCCCGCGCTGTGAACGCCATTTGATTTCATTGGGGTGCAGGCGCAACGAGCGGCTGACCTGATGCACCGCCAGCCCCCATTCGTAACCCTGTACCGAAATAACATATTGCAGGCCTTCGCGCAGGTCGTCGCGATAGCGTTCAGGCATCACCCAGCGCGCGGTATCGAGCACGTTGAGCTTGCCGCTCTGGCTGGGCAGGATCCCCAGAAACCAGTCTGGCTGGCCAAACAGCGGAGTGAGTTCACGCCCGGCCAGTGAGTAGATCGAGCCCAGGCACACCAATGGCACCGCCAGGGTCAACCCCGCCACGTCGAACAGCAGGCACTCGAAAGGTTCGGCAGCCCAGGCCGGGCGACCATCATCGGGAACCGGCAAATGCGCCCCGGGGGCACTGGGCCGATGCACTTCAACCAGCGGATGGGCCAGCGCCTCGGCAGGCACACCGACCTCAGACAGCTCCACCGGCATCGCCAACGGCGCTTCAATGGGTTGCGCGGCGGCAGGTTCCGCCTCCGTCTGCGCGGGTGCGGGTTCAGCCGCTTCCAGCGCCTGGGTTGCATCAAACAGCAAGTCGTCGAGGTACGACTGCAAGGCCACTTGCGAGCGGTTGGAAAGTGCTACTGGCTGCGTCATAAAGTGCCCCACTCATCAGCCTCGCGACAGAGACCTGTAGTCGTTATCGGCCAGACCCGACCGATACTTGAATGCCCGCCCACTTCACGCCACCTGCGGTGCAAGCTGGCGGGTGAGGACGTGCTTGAGCAACGCACGGTAGGCGATCACTCCACGGGTTTTCTCATCGAACTGCGAAGGCGTCTGCCCGGCACGGCTGGCATCGCGCAAACGAGTATCGACCGGGATAAAACCCTGCCACAGGGTCTCGGGGTACACATCGCGCAATACTCGCAAGGTACTCATCGACGCCTGGGTACGCCGGTCGAACAACGTCGGCACGATACAGAACGGCAGCTCCTGGGGGCGCGAGCGGTTGATCATGCGCAGGGTATGCACCATGCGTTCCAGGCCCTTGAGCGCCAGATGTTCGGTTTGCACCGGGATGATCAACTGCTGACTGGCCGCCAGCGCGTTGACCATCAACACACCCAGAATCGGCGGGCTGTCGATGATCGCGTAGTCATAGTCCTGCCACAGTTGCGCCAGGCTGCGGGCAATCACAAGGCCCAGGCCGCTTTGCCCCGGAGCCTGACGCTCGAGGGTCGCCAGGGCCGTGGTGGCCGGCAGCAAGGAAATTTTCTCGTGGCTGGTGGGCAACAGCAATTGCGCGGCCAGGCCCTCAGGCACCTGGCCCTGATGCAGAAACAGGTCGTAGACACTGTGTTCCAGACCATCGGGGTCATAACCGAAGTAGCTGGTCATGGAGCCGTGCGGGTCAAGATCGACCACCACCACGCGCTTGCCCGCCTCTGCCAGCAAACCGGCCAGGGCGATGGATGTGGTGGTCTTGCCGACCCCACCTTTTTGATTGGCTACTGCCCAGACTCTCATTCAGTTGTTCCTCCCGGCTGCATGCGTGCCGGCCGAGATTTATAGGGTTGGCGACGGGGAATTGACGGCATTCCCGCGAACCAGTGGCTGTGTCTGTGGCGGTGCAGTTTGTGTGCCAGCCCGCTTCAAGGCGGCATCCGGTGTTGCATGGGCGCTGCCCGTGCCAGTCAGGCTGCGGCGTACCTCAAGGTTGCGCGACACCACCAGCACTACCCGGCGATTGAGCGCGCGCCCCTCTGGCGTAGCGTTGTTGGCCACCGGCTGAAACTCGCCGTAGCCCACCGAGGCCATGCGCCCGGGGCTGACCCCCTGCATGGCGAGCATGCGCACGATGCTTGCCGAGCGCGCCGATGACAATTCCCAGTTGGTCGGGTACTGCGCGGTCCGGATCGGCAGGTCGTCAGTAAACCCTTCGACATGTATCGGGTTTTCAAAGGGTTTGAGTACTGCGGCCACTTTGTCGATGATCTCGAAAGCTGCATTGCTGGGCATCGCATCACCGCTGCCGAACAGCAGGCTGGAGTTGAGTTCGATCTCGACCCACAGCTCATTGCCGCGCACCGTCAATTGTTTGGACGCGATCAAATCACCAAAGGCATGGGTGATGTCATTGGCAATGGTCTTGAGCGGGTCATCGGGGCGCTGCCCCAAACCGGCGTCAGTATTTTCGCTGTCTTTTATCAAGGGTTCGGCAGGCTGGGTGGTCAGCGGACGCTCTTCACCGATGGGCACCGGCTTGATGCTGCGCTCGGTGTCATTGAACACACCGACCAGCGCCTGGGAAATCACTCGGTACTTGCCCTCATTGATTGAAGAAATCGAGTACATGACGACGAAAAAGGCAAACAGCAAGGTGATGAAGTCCGCGTAGGACACAAGCCAGCGTTCGTGATTGACGTGTTCATCCGCGTGGCGACGGCGCCGGCTCATAGTTAACCTGTAAAGCCTTGAAGTTTGAGTTCAATGGAGCGCGGGTTCTCGCCCTCGGCAATCGACAGGATGCCTTCGAGCAACATCTCACGGTACAGCGACTGGCGCATGGCAATGGCCTTGAGCTTGCTGGCAATGGGCAGCAACACCAGGTTGGCGCTGGCCACCCCGTAAATGGTCGCGACAAACGCCACCGCAATGCCACTGCCCAGTTGCCCTGGATCGGCCAGGTTGCCCATAACGTGGATCAAGCCCATGACCGCGCCAATAATGCCGATGGTCGGGGCGTAACCGCCCATGCTCTCAAACACCTTGGCGGCCTCGATATCGCGGCTTTCCTGGGTCATGTAGTCGACTTCCAGCACGCTGCGAATGGTTTCCGGCTCTACTCCGTCGACCAGCAATTGCAGGCCCTTGCGCGAATAGCTGTCGGGCTCGGTATCGGCCATGCCTTCCAGGCCGAGCAAGCCTTCCTTGCGGGCCGTAAGGCTCCAATTGACGACACGGTCGATACCGCCCGTCATGTCGATACGTGGCGGAAACAGAATCCACACCACGGTCTGCATTGCCCGTTTGAACGCACTCATGGGCGACTGCAGCAATGCCGCGCCCACAGTGCCGCCCAGCACGATCAACGCTGCCGGGCCATTGGCCAGAGCGCCCAGATGGCCACCCTCCAGGTAGTTGCCGCCGATAATCGCGACAAACGCCATGATGATGCCAATCAGGCTGAGCACGTCCATCAGTGGCAAGCCTCGGCCAGGTGCCGGCCAATGTCATCGAGGCTGTACACCGCATCGGCCAGGCCGGCTTTGATGATGGCCATGGGCATGCCGTAAATCACGCAACTGGCTTCGTCCTGGGCCCATACCTGGCTGCCGCCCTGTTTGAGCATGCGCGCGCCTTCGCGGCCGTCCGCGCCCATGCCGGTCAATACCACCGCCAAAACTTTGTCACCAAAGGATTTGGCCGCCGAGCCGAAGGTGATATCCACGCACGGTTTGTAGTTGAGGCGCTCATCGCCCGGCAGGATGCGTACGGCGCCACGGCCGTCGATCATCATTTGCTTGCCGCCAGGTGCCAGCAAGGCCAGACCGGGGCGCAGGATATCGCCGTCCTCGGCTTCCTTGACACTGATGCGGCAAAGCTTGTCCAGCCGCTCGGCAAACGCTTTAGTGAACGCGGCCGGCATATGCTGCACAAGCACGATCGGCGCCGGGAAATTGCCCGGCAACTGCGTCAGTACCCGTTGCAAGGCCACCGGCCCACCGGTTGAGGTGCCGATAGCCACCAGCTTGTAAGCCTTGCGCTTGGGTGCGGCAGCCGCCGGGGTTGGCACAGGGCCGCCACGGCTGGCAATGGGTGTGGTGCGCACCGGCGCGGCCACCGCGGCCGGCGCCACGAAACCGCCCAGCCCCTGTCTCTTATACACA
>NZ_JASJWL010000087.1:0-15292 GCF_035019225.1 Pseudomonas sp. CCC4.1
AGATGTGTATAAGAGACAGGGCCATTTCCTGCCATTGCACTTCGGCATCTACCTGGGGTGAAGGCCATTGGGCGACGGGCTGGCGGTATTGTTGGGCGATGCAGGTTTTGTAGTCGGCGGCCTGTTCGTCGCAGGCGACTGCGTTCAGGGTCAGGGTGCCGAGGGTCAGGCCGAGGAATAGGGTCTTCAAAATTTATACCCCACTTCCAGCATGAACTGGCGGCCGACTTCATAGTTGAGTACGCCGTTGGTGTCGGTGGAGCTGACGATGGTCTTGTCCAGCAGGTTGCTGACGTCGAGATTGACGAAAACGGCCTGATCCTTGGCGGTGGGCATCTCCCAGGCAACACGGGTGTCCCAGGTCAGTGCCCCGGAGAACGGGGTTTCTTCCCAGACATAGACACTGCTGCCTTCGTGCTCGACCTTTTTGTTGGTGGAGGCAATGCGCCGGTAGCCGTCGCGGTAACGCAGGAAGTTGGTCCAGGTCAGGTGCAGGGGCTCGACTTCGGTCACGGTGGTCAGGCGCGCGGTCCAGGGGCGGTTGTAGTTGCTGGCGGGCATGTCGGAATACTTCATGAACTTGCCGTCGTACTGGATCGTCGGGTCTTCTACGTAGATAGCGCCGATGCTGGCGCTGTAGCTGGACAACCCGGTGTTGTTGATCTTGCTCCAGTCCATCGCAAACTGCGCAGTGGTGCGGGTGCTGCCCAGATTGAAGGGTTGCAGGGGGGTGATGCTCAGGGTGTAGATGTCGGCGTCGCTTTTGCCGCCGTTGTAGTAGGTGTAGTAGTTGGCAGCCAGGGTCGAGGTGTCTTCGGACGGTTCGCCGATTTGCGCGCCCCAGGCGCGGCTGATCTGGTCGCGCCCCTTACGGTTGACGTACTTGACGGCGAACTCGGTGTTCCACTGCACGTGGCTCAGGCCCAGGGTCAGTTCGTCGTCGTAAGGCACTTTGAGCTGGTTGAATTTGCTGTCATTGGCGATGTGCTTGCTCAGCTCCCAGTCAGACGTCTGCGTCTTGCGGGTGTATTCGGTGCTCATCGAGGCAATACCGTCGCGCAGGCGATAGGCGTAAAGGTTGCGTCCGTAGTAACGGTTGGCGCCGGCAGTGAGGCGGGTCTTGCCATCGCCAAACACGTCCAGCTCGGTGGCCAGGCGCGGGGCGAAGGTGATCTGATTCATATAGTTGTCGCCGTCCACCCGGATGCCGGGCCTGACGGTGAGGCGCTTGTAGTGCATTTCGTCTTGCAGATACAGCGCCCATGAACGCGTGTCGAAGGCAATTTTGCCCTGGGTAACGGTCATCTTGTTCGCATACTGGCCAGGCCAGCCATTGATTGTTGGCGCCATTGAGCACAGCGGGTCATTGCCGGTGCATGACGTGGCCTTGTCCACCGCATAGCTGCTGTAGGGTGTGCCGCGCTCATAGCTGGCCGAGTTCTGCGACAGCTCCAGGCCAGTTTGCAGCGAATGATCCACACCCAGCCATTTGAAGCTGTTCCAGTCGGCCTTGAGTTTGTAGGCCAGGGTTTTTTGGGTTTCTTCGATATCGCCAAAACCGCCTTCGGTGGCGAATGCCGAGGTGCTCCAGTCACGGCTGGCCGAAGTTCGCCAGAGGATCATGTAGTCGCGGTCGGAATAGCGTGAGGTATTCAGCTCGCTCCAGCTCAGGTTCTGCTCAACCCGGGCCAGGGGCGCGTTCCACACCAGGCGCGTACTGATACTGTCGCCACCGGCATCCATATCGCGGCCGGACACCAGCGAGTTGGGGCCGTAGGTGCGGGCGGTTTCCGGCGCGTGGGTCAGGGTGGTATCGAGCTTCCAGTCTTCGTTGATCTGCCAGGTGGCCTTGAGGAAGTAGTTGTCGATGCGCCGCGATTGTTCTTCGGTCTCCATTGCCGTTTCGGTCTGGTTGGCCACGGAAAACAGGCGGGTCGGCATGGTGGATTCTTTACGCGAGAAGGTGCCCAGCAAGCCGAAGTTGTCGGTCAGGTGGCCTTCGAGGGTGGCGCGGGTGATGACTTTTTCGAAGTCGGGCTGGTAGTTGTTGCCAAAGCCGGCCTTGAAGTTCTCCAGGTCCGGGTCGTCTTTGTTCAGGTGATAGCGGGTCCACTCGGAGCGGGTCATTTGTACCGACACCTTGCCGTGCAGTTCCTTGCGGGGGTCGCGGGTATTGGCTTCGACTACACCGCCATTGAAGCCGCCAAATTCTACCGGCACGTTACTGTCGTAGACCTTGATGTTTTCCAGCAGGTCGGTGTCCAGCGCCAGGCCCTGGCTGCGCCCCGGTATCTCATCGAAGTCGTCGTTGCTGTTGCCCGGGTCCAGGTCGTTGTTCATGCTCATGCCGTCAACGATAAACAGGTTCTGCCAGGGCCGTGCGCCGTTGATGCTGATATCGGCGGGGGCGATTTCCCCCGGGTTTTTGCTGCTCAACTGGCTGTTGTCGAACTGCACGTTGGGGTTGGTGCGCAGCAGGCTGGTGATATCACCGTTGCCCGAGGGCAGGTCCTCGATCATCTGCCGGTCGATCACCTGTTCGCCCTGGAACACCGGCTCCATCGCCGTGATGGGGGTACTTTTGATTTGCAGTACATCGCTTTGGGCGGGCGGCAGGATTGAGGCGCTGTCAGACGAGGTCACTTCCCATTGCATGCCCGTGCCGCGCAACAGGTGGGCCAGGGCTTTTTCGGGGCTGGTGCTGGCATCGACTGGCGAGCTGGTCAGGCCGTTGAGCACGGTGCTTTCCGCGCTGACCTGCCAGCCTGACTGCTGGGAAAACGCAATCAGGGCGCTGGCCAAAGGCTGGGCCGGGATCTGGAAGTGCAGTTGTTGACGGCTGATTGGCGTGTCGGCTGCCGGGCTGGCAGCGATGGCCAGTGCGGGCAGGCCGAGCAACAGGGCCAGGGACAACGATCGATAGCGAGCAACACTGACACAACGCAAACGCGAAGAAGGCATGAGGTGACCTACGAAATGAAACGCCATAGTCACTAATGCGAATCTTTATCAGTGACGTTCGTAGGTAAAGACTCCCGGGCCTTCAGGATTTCCAGAAATAAGTGAAAATAGTTTCGTTAGCGCAAGCCCGCGCCCGCAGGGAGGCTCAGGGCTTGGTCGAGACGATCAGGGTGTAGGGTACGCTGTCCTGCAGGCGTCCGCCCAATGGGGCAATGGCGGTTTGCAGTGCGCGTTTGGGGTCGCGCAGGTTCAGGGCTGCGGTGATGCGTCGTTGCCCCAGCGCCTTGTCCGTCAGCAGAATCAGGCCCGGCTGATAGCGGCGCAACTGTGTGATCACGTCATCGATCGATTGATCGACCGCCACCAGCTGCCAGCGACGCCAGGGCGCGATTTGCTCCTGGGGCAATTGCACGATGCGCGTGCGCTGGCCGTTTGCAGTGAAGTGCAGTTGGTCGCCATGGCCCAGCAGGTGCGTGGCCGAAACCGATGCTTGCGGCGTTTGTACCGCAACCGTGCCGCTCTCGACGCTGACGTCGACGCCGTTGTCGTCCAGGTTGACCGCGAACGCGGTGCCGGTCACCCGAACCCGCACGTCACCGGCGTTGACGTAGAAGGCGCGGTTGGCATCGTGGGTCACCGAGAAAAAGGCCTGGCCACGCAATAGCGTGACTTCTCGCTGATCGGGGTTGAACTGCACATCGGCAAGCGTATTGCTGTCGAGAAGCATCTGGCTGCCATCGCTGAGCGCCACTGTGCGGTGTTCGCCGGTGGGGCTGCGGTGGTCGGCTTGCATCGCCTGCCAGTCGGGGCCCCACATCAGCAGGGCGCTGGCGGCCACGGCGGCGCCGACCAGTGCGCGTTTGCGCCGGCTCAGGCGCTGGGGTGGGCGTGCCATCGGCGGGGCCGGTGCTGTTGTCGCCGGCAGGGTGAGCGCCTCGCCGCTCAGGCTCCAGACCTTGAGCGCCTTGCGATAAGCCGCGTCGTGCTCAGGGGCGCTGGCGCGCCAGTGGTTCAGGCGTTCGGTCAGTTCGGAGTCGTGAGGGTTCTCCTGGATCAGCAGCAGCCAGTCCAGTGCGGTTTCCCAGATCGGGTTCGGGGGCGGTTTTTCAGTCATCACTCAGTTGTTCCGCGCAGTAGGTCAGGGCGTCGCGGACCAATTGGTGGGCCAGGCTCACGGACATGCCAAGTTGCGTGCCGATTTGCTGAAACGTCAGGCCTTGCAGGCGATGCAATACGAATGCCTGGCGCGTGCGCTCCGGCAGGCGGGACAAAGCATGTTGCAATTTGCGCAATTCGTCCACATGCAAGGCTTGCTGCTCGGGCGAAGGCGCGTTGGAAATGTGTTCGTCCAATGATTCGCTATGGGTGGTGTGGCGGTTTTCCAGGGTTGCCCGGCGATTGAGGTCAAAGGCCAGGTTGCGCACGATACGGTAAAGATAGCCCACCGGTTGTGTCAGCGGGGCGAGGTTGTCCGCGCCCTGGCTGAAGCGCAGCCAGGCGTCTTGAACCACATCTTCTGCCTTGGCCCGGCAGCCCACGATGGGGGCGGCATAGTCGACCAGGGCGATACGATGCGTCAGGTAAAGCTGGAGCCTGTCATTGGTGTCGGGCACGGGTATCCAGGAGGATGAGCCAGGGATCTGAAGTTGGCCGGATATTAATGCGGATGAGATAGATTATCAAATACGACCTTTAGGCCGCAGATAAAAGGTATCGAAGAGGGCAGGAAGGAATCCCGGAAACTAAAAAGCCCGCTTTCGCGGGCTTTTTGAGTGGTTACACAGGGTGAACCTGTAAACCTGAATTGGTGCCCAGAAGAAGACTCGAACTTCCACGACCTTGCGGTCACCAGCACCTGAAGCTGGCGTGTCTACCAATTTCACCATCTGGGCAGTATCAGCAACGTTGCCGCTGTTGATGTGGCGCATAATACGTAGAGCTTTTCGATCTGTAAACCCCTGTTTTAATTTTATTAAATCAGGGGCTTAGCTGACCCGGAATGCAAAAACCCGCTTTCGCGGGTTTTTGTGTGAGGCTGAAGAGTGTACTACTCTGCAATCTCGAATTGGTGCCCAGAAGAAGACTCGAACTTCCACGACCTTGCGATCACCAGCACCTGAAGCTGGCGTGTCTACCAATTTCACCATCTGGGCAGTATCTTCAACGCTGTTGCCGTTGTTGATGGCGCGCATCTTACGGACGAACCTTTGACCTGTAAAGCGTTGTGTTTAAAAATAGTGAAAATATTTCGCGAACGGTTGGTCGACAGCAGCAAAGCGCGTCAGAAAGGACTAATAAGGCCCAGTGTGTGCCTGAAATTTCCCGTTTCAATACGCGTATGCCAAACTAACCCGCATATAGACAAGGTGAAAACTATCTAATGGCCGATTGGCAGACCCTCGATCCCGAGGCCGCACGTGAAGCGGAAAAATACGAAAACCCTATCCCTAGCCGCGAACTGATCCTTCAGCACCTGGCCGAGCGTGGCTCGCCTGCTGCTCGTGAACAGTTGGTGGAAGAGTTCGGTCTGACCACAGAAGACCAAATCGAGGCCTTGCGCCGTCGCCTGCGTGCGATGGAGCGCGATGCCCAACTGATTTACACCCGCCGTGGCACTTACGCGCCGGTGGACAAGCTCGACCTGATTCTCGGCCGTATCAGTGGCCACCGCGATGGCTTCGGCTTCCTGGTTCCGGACGACGGCAGCGACGACCTGTTCATGAGCCCTGCGCAAATGCGCCTGGTGTTCGATGGCGACCGTGCGCTGGCCCGTGTTTCGGGGCTGGACCGTCGTGGTCGTCGTGAAGGCGTGATCGTCGAAGTGGTTTCCCGTGCTCACGAAACCATCGTGGGTCGCTACTTTGAAGAAGGTGGTATTGGCTTCGTAGTGGCCGACAACCCGAAGATCCAGCAAGAAGTGCTGGTAACCCCGGGTCGCAACGCTGGCGCAAAAATCGGTCAGTTCGTCGAAGTGAAGATTACTCACTGGCCTACGCCGCGTTTCCAGCCGCAAGGCGATGTACTGGAGGTTGTAGGCAACTACATGGCTCCGGGCATGGAAATCGATATTGCCCTGCGTACTTACGACATTCCTCACGTATGGCCGGAAGCTGTGCTTAAGGAAGCAAGCCGTCTGAAGCCGGAAGTCGAAGAGAAAGACAAAGAGAAGCGCATCGACCTGCGTCATCTGCCGTTCGTCACCATTGACGGCGAAGATGCCCGCGACTTCGATGACGCCGTATTCTGCGAAGCCAAGCCTGGCAAGCTGCGCCTGTTCTCCGGCGGCTGGAAGTTGTACGTGGCAATTGCCGACGTCTCCAGCTACGTGAAAATCGGTTCGGCCCTGGATGCCGAAGCCCAGGTTCGCGGCAACTCGGTGTACTTCCCTGAGCGCGTGATCCCGATGCTGCCTGAGCAGCTGTCCAACGGCCTGTGCTCGCTGAACCCGAAAGTCGACCGTTTGGCCATGGTTTGCGAGATGACCATCTCCAAAACCGGCGAAATGACCGACTATCAGTTCTACGAAGCGGTGATCCATTCCCAGGCACGTCTGACCTACAACAAGGTCAGCACTATTCTGGAGCAGCCGAAAACCAGCGAAGCCAAGCAACTGCGCAGCGAATACGCTGATGTGGTGCCGCACCTCAAGCAGTTGTACTCGTTGTACAAGGTGTTGCTGGCAGCTCGTCATACCCGTGGCGCGATTGATTTTGAAACCCAGGAAACCCGGATCATCTTCGGTTCCGATCGCAAAATTGCCGATATTCGCCCGACCACCCGTAACGATGCGCACAAGCTGATTGAAGAGTGCATGCTGGCGGCCAACGTGGCCACCGCCGAGTTCCTCAAGAAGCACGAGATTCCTGCGCTGTATCGTGTCCACGATGGTCCGCCGCCGGAGCGTCTGGAAAAACTGCGTGCGTTCCTCGGTGAGCTGGGCCTGAGCCTGCACAAAGGTAAAGATGGTCCGTCGCCGAAGGATTACCAGGCATTGCTGGCCAGCATCAAGGACCGTCCGGATTTCCACCTGATCCAGACCGTAATGCTGCGTTCGTTGAGCCAGGCGGTATACAGCTCCGATAACCAGGGCCACTTCGGCCTGAATTATGAAGCCTATACCCACTTCACCTCGCCGATTCGTCGCTACCCTGACCTGTTGACCCACCGTGCGATCCGCAGCGTGATCCATTCCAAGATGGATACCCCGCACGTTCGCCGTGCTGGTGCGATGACCATTCCGAAAGCGCGCATCTATCCGTACGACGAAGCGATCCTGGAGCAGCTCGGCGAGCAGTGCTCCATGAGCGAGCGCCGTGCCGACGAAGCCACCCGCGATGTGACCAACTGGCTCAAGTGCGAGTTCATGAAGGATCGCGTAGGCGAGTCGTTCCCTGGCGTGGTAACGGCAGTGACCGGTTTTGGCCTGTTCGTGGAACTGACCGATATCTATGTTGAAGGTCTGGTTCACGTAACTGCCTTGCCGGGCGACTACTACCACTTCGACCCTGTGCATCACCGCCTGGCGGGCGAGCGCACCGGTCGCAGCTTCCGCCTGGGTGATACCGTTGAAGTGCGGGTCATGCGCGTCGATCTCGACGAGCGCAAGATTGACTTCGAAATGGCGGAAAAAACCCTCAGTGCGCCGATTGGTCGTAAAAATCGTACTGCTGATGCGCCTAAAACCAGGAATGCAGGCAAGGCCGGTACCAAGCCGACTGAAAAGCCGGTTGAGCCAGCCCCGGCTGCACGTCGCAGTGCGCCGGCCAAGCCCGCTAAAAAATCCTCGGATGATGCTTATCGCCCAAGCGATGCTGCGGCAAAAAACGCCGAGCTGCGCAAAAGCCGTGAACTGAAACAGGCGCTGCTGGCCGAATCGAAAAGCGGCGGTCGGACATCGGAGCCGGGAAAGTCGGGTAGGGGGGCGCCTGCAAAAGATGCGGGCAAGCCTTCCAAACCGAGCAAACATCGTAAAGGCCCGCCAAAATCGGGCACCGCTCCAGCCGCCAAAAGCGGCGGGGCGCGCAAACCTAAGGCCAAGTCATGAGTCTGGAAAAAATCTATGGCGTGCATGCCGTAGAAGCATTGCTGCGTCACCATCCCAAGCGCGTCAAGCAGGTATGGCTGGCAGAAGGTCGCAGTGATCCGCGTGTACAAACGCTGATCGAGCTGGCCAACGAAAACCGTGTGGCTGTCGGCCAGGCCGAGCGTCGTGAAATGGACGTCTGGGTCGAAGGCGTGCACCAGGGTGTGGTGGCGGACGTGAGTCCGAGCCAGGTCTGGGGCGAAGCCATGCTCGACGAGCTGCTCGATCGCACTGAAGGTGCCCCGTTGTTGCTGGTACTGGACGGCGTGACCGATCCCCACAACCTGGGTGCTTGCCTGCGTTCGGCGGATGCTGCCGGTGCGCTGGCTGTTATCGTGCCCAAGGACAAATCTGCAACGCTGACGCCGACGGTACGAAAAGTAGCCTGCGGTGCAGCGGAAGTTATTCCGTTGGTTGCCGTGACCAACCTGGCGCGTACCCTGGAGAAGCTCCAGCAGCGCGGCTTGTGGGTTGTCGGTACGGCCGGTGAGGCTGAAGTCAGTATCTATGACCAGGACCTGACCGGCCCGACCATCCTGATCATGGGGGCAGAAGGCAAGGGCATGCGTCGCCTGACCCGTGAGCACTGTGATTACCTGGTCAAGCTGCCGATGGCCGGCAGCGTCAGCAGCCTGAACGTTTCGGTGGCGACAGGTGTTTGCCTGTTCGAAGCCCAGCGTCAGCGCGGCGCCAAGGCCAAGACTTCTTCGAAGAAGAAGTAAGCTGGCTGGCTGTTAAATGTGGGAGCGGGCTTGCTCGCGATGCGTATCACGCGGTGTCTCTGGATGACCGCAGCGATGCCATCGCGAGCCAGCCCGCTCCCACATTGGTTTGTGGCGTATACAAGTAAAGATTGTTCAAATAATCACCAATTGCCTTGCGCCTCTGTTGTCCCTTCTCTACAATTGCGCCCCTTGCCGTCATGGCGGGCGCATATGTGCCTCTCTAGGCAAGACACACAAGTGTCATTCACTCCTTGTCTGACCGCTTTTTAGTTAGCGGCAGGCTACAACCCGTAAGGAGCATTCATGCGTCATTACGAAATCATCTTTTTGGTCCACCCGGATCAAAGCGAACAAGTCGGCGGCATGGTAGAGCGTTACACCAAGCTGATCGAAGAAGACGGCGGCAAAATCCACCGTCTGGAAGATTGGGGCCGTCGTCAACTGGCCTACGCAATCAACAATGTTCACAAGGCTCACTACGTGATGCTGAACGTTGAGTGCACTGGCAAAGCCCTGGCTGAGCTGGAAGACAACTTCCGTTACAACGATGCTGTGATCCGTAACCTGGTCATCCGTCGCGACGAAGCCGTAACTGGCCAGTCCGAGATGCTCAAGGCTGAAGAGAACCGCAGTGAGCGCCGTGAGCGTCGTGACCGTCCTGAGCATTCTGACAGCGCCGATGGCGATGACAGCGATAACAGCGACGCCAGCGATAACGCTGACGAGTAATCCACGGACCTTTTGAGGAGCCAATTACATGGCACGTTTCTTCCGTCGTCGTAAATTCTGCCGCTTCACCGCAGAAGAAGTGAAAGAGATCGATTACAAGGATCTCAACACTCTGAAAGCTTACGTATCCGAGACCGGCAAAATTGTTCCAAGCCGTATCACCGGTACTAAAGCTCGTTATCAGCGTCAGCTGGCCACCGCTATCAAGCGCGCCCGCTTCCTGGCCCTGCTGGCCTACACCGACAGCCACGGCCGCTGAGACCGGGCAGTCGACAAGTAGTAAAGGATTGAAAGCATGCGCGCCTTAGCTGAGTTCATCATGCGAGGCCGTGTGCAGGCCACGTTAATCGTGGCCGGATGTGCGGCATTGCCGTTCTTGTTCTGGTTGAGTGCTGCTGCAGGTAGCCTGGTGCTTCTGCGGCGCGGTCCGAGAGATGCCTTGAGCATTCTCTCATGGGCGTTACTGCCGGCCTTGGTCTGGTGGTTTATCGGAGAGCCCCGCACCCTTATGGTGCTGCTGGGAACTCTGGGGCTGGCGTTGATGTTACGCGCCGGTCAGTCCTGGAATCGCGTGCTGCTGGTCAGCGTAGCGTTGGGTGTGGTGTATGGCGTGGTCCTGGGTACGGTTTTCCGCGAACCCATTGGTGCGATGGCGCAGGAGTTGGAAAAACTTCTGCCGCAGGTCCTCAATGGTCTCTACGACAAGTTATCTGACGTAGAGCGAGCGCGCCTTGGAGCACTGATTGCACCCGTCCTCACCGGTTTGATTGCAGCTTTGATGCAGGTCGTCAGCGTGCTGAGCCTGATACTTGGGCGTTATTGGCAGGCGTTGTTGTATAACCCGGGTGGTTTTGCCAGCGAATTTCGCAGCATCCGCCTACCGCTGGGACCAGCGCTCGTATTGCTGGCGTGCATGCTTGTAGGGCCGAACTTCGGTCCCGAAATGGCCATGCTTACGCCGTTGTGCAGCGTAGCGTTGTTCTTCGCCGGGCTGGCCCTGATTCATGGGCTGGTGGCGCAAAAGCGACTGGCCAAGTTCTGGCTGGTGGGGTTGTACGTCACGCTGTTGCTGTTTATGCAGCTGATCTATCCGTTGCTCGTGGTCTTGGCCATTGTCGACAGCCTGATTGATTTTCGCGGACGTCTGGCGCCGAAAGGCACCGATAAAGACTCTGCGGACGGTGAAGGTTAAAAGTTAAGAGGATTTTCACATGCAACTGATCCTTCTGGAAAAAGTCGCGAACCTGGGCAACCTGGGCGACAAAGTAAATGTTAAGGCCGGTTACGGTCGTAACTACCTGCTGCCGTACGGCAAAGCTACCGCTGCAACCGCTGCCAACCTGGCTGCGTTTGAAGAGCGTCGTGCTGAGCTGGAACAAGCTGCTGCAGACAAAAAAGCTTCGGCTGAAACACGCGCTGCCCAACTGGCTGAGCTGGAAGTGACTATCACTGCCACCGCTGGCGACGAAGGCAAGCTGTTCGGCTCGATCGGCACTCACGACATCGCTGATGCACTGACCGCCTCCGGCGTTGAAGTTGCAAAAAGCGAAGTTCGTCTGCCGAACGGCACTATCCGCAACGTTGGCGAATTCGACGTGGCTGTGCACCTGCACGCCGAAGTTGAAGCAACCGTACGCGTTGTTGTGGTAGCTGCTTAAGCAGTCTTAACTGACTGGCACCTTGTGTGCCGGACGGTTAACATCGGGCACGATCCTGTTTACAGGTCGTGCCCTTTGTCTTTCTGCAGATCCTGATTTTCAAACTAATTCCAAGTGGCCATGAACGATATCTCCGCTCCTGAGCAATACGATCTACAAACCGCAGCCCTGAAGGTGCCTCCGCATTCCATCGAGGCCGAACAGGCTGTGCTCGGTGGTTTGATGCTGGACAACAACGCCTGGGAACGCGTGCTGGATCAGGTTTCGGACGGTGATTTTTATCGACATGACCACCGCCTGATCTTCCGCGCCATAGCCAAGCTGGCAGACCAGAACTCCCCGATTGACGTCGTGACCCTTGCCGAGCAACTGGACAAGGAAGGTCAGACTTCGCAGGTGGGCGGCCTGGGCTACCTCGGTGAACTGGCAAAAAATACGCCGTCGGTCGCCAACATCAAGGCCTACGCCCAGATCGTGCGTCAGCGTGCGACGTTGCGTCAGCTTATCGGTATCAGCACCGAAATCGCCGACAGTGCATTCAACCCGGAAGGGCGCAGCGCCGAAGAAATCCTCGATGAGGCCGAGCGCCAGATCTTTGCCATTGCCGAGGCCCGGCCAAAAACCGGTGGCCCGGTGAGCGTCAATGATCTGTTGACCAAAGCCATCGACCGTATCGACACGCTGTTCAACACCGACAACGCCATCACCGGCCTGTCCACCGGTTACACCGACCTCGATGGCATGACCAGCGGCTTGCAGCCTGCGGACTTGATTATCGTCGCCGGTCGTCCATCGATGGGTAAAACCACCTTTGCGATGAACCTGGTTGAAAACGCCGTATTGCGCAGCGAGAAAGCGGTACTGGTTTACTCCCTCGAGATGCCAGGTGAATCGCTGATCATGCGTATGCTGTCATCGCTGGGTCGCATCGACCAGACCAAGGTCCGGGCCGGTCGCCTCGAAGACGACGATTGGCCGCGCCTGACTTCGGCGGTCAACCTGCTCAATGACCGTAAACTGTTTATCGACGATACCGCGGGCATCAGCCCCTCGGAAATGCGCGCCCGTACCCGGCGACTGGTGCGTGAGCACGGCGATATCGGCTTGATCATGATCGACTACCTGCAATTGATGCAGATCCCGGGTTCCGGCGGTGACAACCGTACCAACGAAATCTCCGAGATTTCCCGCTCCCTCAAGGCGCTGGCCAAGGAATTCAACTGCCCGGTAGTCGCGCTGTCACAGCTCAACCGTTCCCTTGAGCAGCGGCCCAACAAGCGCCCGATCAACTCCGACTTGCGTGAATCCGGAGCCATCGAGCAGGACGCCGACGTCATCATGTTCGTGTACCGGGACGAGGTGTACCACCCCGAGACCGAGCACAAGGGCATTGCCGAGATCATCATCGGCAAGCAGCGTAACGGCCCGATCGGCACCACGCGCCTGGCGTTTATCGGCAAATACACGCGCTTCGAAAACTTGGCGCCAGGCAGTTACAACTTCGACGACGATTAACCTGTCCGGCTTCTGTGGGAGCTGGCCTGCCAGCGATAGCATCGACGCGGTCAATCAGATAGATCGCGCCGCCTGAATCGCGAGCAAGCTCGCTCCCACAGACAATATGCCTGCGCCAATCAATTCCGACCATTGCCGTCGGAATTGGTCATTTTTTGTGCTATATTCCGCGCCCGCGAATTTCTTAGTAAATGCCGCGCCCCCTTTTTTGCACTCAACACCGGTCATCGACATGCAATCAGCCAAGCCTCTATTTGACTATCCGAAGTACTGGGCCGAATGTTTCGGCCCAGCACCATTCCTGCCCATGAGCAGGGAGGAGATGGATCAGCTTGGCTGGGATTCATGCGACATCATCATCGTGACGGGTGATGCCTATGTCGATCACCCGTCATTTGGCATGGCCATCATTGGTCGCTTGTTGGAGTCCCAGGGTTTCCGTGTGGGCATCATTGCCCAGCCGAACTGGCAGTCCAAAGACGACTTTATGAAGCTGGGCGAGCCGAACCTGTTCTTCGGCGTTGCCGCCGGCAACATGGACTCGATGATCAACCGCTACACCGCTGACAAAAAGATCCGTTCCGATGACGCCTACACCCCCGGTGGCATGGCAGGCAAACGTCCGGATCGCGCCAGTCTGGTGTACAGCCAGCGCTGCAAGGAAGCCTACAAAAACGTACCGATCGTACTCGGCGGTATCGAAGCTTCGTTGCGCCGTATCGCGCATTACGACTACTGGCAGGACCGTGTACGCAATTCGATCCTGATCGACGCCTGTGCCGATATCCTGTTGTACGGCAACGCCGAGCGCGCCATCGTCGAAGTAGCCCAGCGTCTGTCCTACGGCCACAAAGTCGAAGACATCACCGATGTGCGCGGCACCGCGTTCATTCGTCGCGATACGCCAAAAGACTGGTATGAAGTCGACTCCACGCGTATTGACCGTCCGGGCAAGATCGACAAGATCATCAACCCGTACGTCAACACCCAGGACACCCAGGCCTGCGCCATCGAGCAGGAAAAGGGCCCGGTTGAAGACCCGAACGAAGCCAAGGTCGTGCAGATCCTGGCCAGCCCGCGCATGACCCGTGACAAGACGGTCATCCGTCTGCCATCGGTCGAGAAAGTACGTGCTGATGCGGTGCTGTATGCCCACGCCAACCGCGTGCTGCACCTTGAAACCAACCCGGGCAACGCCCGTGCGCTGGTGCAAAAGCACGGCGAAGTGGATGTATGGTTCAACCCGCCACCGATCCCGATGACCACTGAAGAAATGGACTACGTGTTTGGCATGCCTTACGCACGTATTCCCCATCCTGCGTACGGCAAGGAAAAAATCCCGGCCTATGACATGATCCGTTTCTCGGTGAACATCATGCGGGGCTGCTTTGGTGGCTGCACCTTCTGCTCGATCACCGAGCACGAAGGGCGCATCATCCAGAACCGTTCCGAAGAATCGATCATTCGCGAGATCGAAGAGATCCGCGACAAGGTGCCAGGCTTTACCGGGGTTATTTCCGACCTTGGCGGCCCGACCGCGAACATGTACCGCATCGCCTGCAAAACGCCAGAAATCGAATCCGCGTGCCGCAAGCCGTCCTGCGTTTTCCCGGGCATCTGCCCGAACCTGAACACCGACCACTCGTCGCTGATTCAGCTTTACCGCAGCGCCCGTGCCTTGCCGGGCGTGAAGAAAATCCTGATCGCTTCCGGTCTGCGTTACGACCTTGCCGTCGAGTCGCCGGAATACGTGAAGGAACTGGTCACCCACCACGTCGGTGGTTACCTGAAGATCGCCCCGGAACACACCGAGGAAGGTCCGCTCAACCAGATGATGAAGCCGGGCATTGGCAGCTATGACAAGTTCAAGCGCATGTTCGAGAAGTACACCAAGGAAGCAGGCAAAGAGCAGTACCTGATCCCGTACTTCATTGCCGCTCACCCCGGCACTAAAGACGAAGACATGATGAACCTGGCCATCTGGCTCAAGACCAACGGTTTCCGTGCCGACCAGGTGCAGGCGTTCTACCCGTCGCCGATGGCTACCGCCACCGCGATGTACCACTCGGGCAAGAACCCGCTGCGCAAGGTCACGTACAAGAGCGACTCGGTGACCATCGTCAAGAGCGAGGAGCAGCGCCGCCTGCACAAGGCGTTCCTGCGCTATCACGACCCGAAAGGCTGGCCGATGCTGCGTGAGGCGCTGACCCGCATGGGCCGTGCCGACCTGATCGGTTCGGGCAAGGACCAGTTGATCCCGTTGCATCAGCCGGCGACCGACAGCTACCAGAGTGCCCGTCGCAAAAACTCGACGCCTGCCGGTAGCCACAAGGTCGCGGGTGAGAAGACCACCAAGATCCTGACCCAGCACACTGGCCTGCCGCCGCGTGCCAGTGATGGTGGCAACCCGTGGGACAAGCGTGAACAGGCCAAGGCTGCTGCGTTTGCCCGCAACAAGCAGGCCGCCAAGGAGCGCCAGGAAGCAGCCAAGGGCGGCAAGAGCCAGCGCCCGGCCCGCAAGCCGGTAGTGCCGCGCTAAGCCTGCCCTTGTAGATACTCTGTTGCAGGTCAAGCCCTATTGTGGGAGCGAGCCTGCTCGCGAACGACCTTCGCGAGCAGGC
>NZ_JASJWL010000088.1:0-14870 GCF_035019225.1 Pseudomonas sp. CCC4.1
AGATGTGTATAAGAGACAGGCATTCAGTGCGCGCAGCGTACGTTGGTTCGAGTGGTGTGATTCTGCTCCAGTGGAATGATTTCGCTCCGTACCCATCCTGACCCCGCCCTTGCGGGATCAACCCGCCAGACCCTCTCCAGAGCTGGAGCAGTTTCACTCCACTGCTTTCGTCACAATGCGTTCTTTTTTATTTAAGTTATTGATTTTAAAGGTTTTTTAAAACTTGGCATTGCCTTTGCTCTTGTCCTGTCAGTTGCGTCTGTTCGTCCTGCACCAGGACACATTGATAACAAGAGAAAAGTCCATGAGCACTCTGCGTTTTACTCCTGAACACGAATGGCTGCGCCTGGAAGCATCGGGCCATTTGACCGTTGGCATTACCGACTTTGCCCAGCAGGCACTGGGTGATGTGGTGTTTGTGCAGGTACCCGAGCTGGGGGCGTTCGAGGCAGGTCACGAAGTGGCCGTGCTGGAGTCGGTCAAGGCAGCCAGCACTATCACCATGCCGCTCACCGGAGAGGTGGTGGCCGTTAACCAGGCTCTGGCCGATGACCCGGCACTGGTCAATGCCTCACCCATGGGCGAAGGCTGGTTCTTTCGTATTTGCATCGAAGACATGTCGGCTTTCAACGATCTGCTCGACCAGCAGGCCTATGACGCCTTTGTTGCCGAAAACGGCTGATATCGCCGCGCAGGCATTGCTTGAATCTCTAATAAAAAGGAAATCCCTCATGTTCCATAAAAGCCTGACCCTGTCCGATTTCGACCCCGCCCTGTTCTACGCCATTACCCGCGAGGCGCAACGTCAGGAAGAGCATATCGAGCTGATCGCCTCGGAGAACTACACCAGCCCGCAAGTAATGCAGGCCCAGGGCACCGAGCTGACCAACAAATACGCCGAAGGCTACCCGGGCAAGCGTTATTACGGCGGCTGTGAGCACGTTGATGTGGTCGAACAACTGGCCATCGACCGCGCCAAACAATTATTCGGCGCAGGCTATGCCAACGTCCAGCCGCACTCCGGCTCACAAGCCAACGCGGCGGTGTACCTGGCGTTGCTGCAAGCAGGCGACACTCTTCTGGGCATGAGCCTGGCTCACGGCGGCCACCTGACTCATGGAGCCAAAGTCAGTTCATCGGGCAAACTGTACAACGCGGTGCAATACGGCACCGACGCCAATGGCCTGATCGACTATGACGAGGTCGAACGCCTGGCCCTGGAACATCGGCCCAAAATGATCGTGGCCGGGTTCTCGGCCTACTCCAAGACCCTGGATTTCCCGCGTTTTCGTGCCATTTCTGACAAGGTCGGGGCGTATCTGTTTGTGGACATGGCCCATGTCGCCGGGCTGGTGGCGGTCGGTTTGTACCCCAACCCGCTGCCTTACGCCGATGTGGTCACCACCACCACCCACAAGACCCTGCGCGGGCCGCGGGGCGGGCTGATTCTGGCCAGGGCTGATGCCGATCTGGAGAAAAAACTCAACTCGGCAGTATTCCCCGGCGGGCAGGGCGGCCCTCTGATGCATGTAATCGCTGCCAAGGCGGTGTGCTTCAAGGAGGCGCTGCAACCAGGCTTCAGGGACTACCAGTTCCAGGTGATCAAGAATGCCCAGGCCATGGCTGAAGTGTTCAAGCAGCGCGGCTATGACGTGGTTTCCGGCGGCACCGACAACCACCTGTTTCTGGTCAGCCTGATCCGCCAGGGCATTACCGGCAAGGATGCCGACGCAGCACTGGGCCGTGCCCATATCACTGTCAACAAAAACGCTGTGCCCAACGATCCGCAGTCACCGTTCGTGACCTCGGGCCTGCGTATCGGCACCCCGGCGGTGACCACCCGTGGCTTGCAGATACCCGAGTGCCGTGCGCTGGCCACCTGGATCTGCGACATCCTCGACCATCCGGGCGATGCGGCGATCGAGGCCCGGGTTGCCCGTCAGGTCGGCGAGCTGTGCGCACTGTTTCCAGTGTATTCGGCCTGAATGCATACCCGTGTGGAGCCAAGTCATGAATGCACCATTGCCTGTTACCGGCCGCCCGCAGCCCTTGCAGACCGGGGTAAAACTGCGGGGAGCCGAGAAGGTGGCGCGTATCCCGGTGAAGATCCTGCCCACCGAAGAAATCCCGCGCAAGCCAGAGTGGATCCGCGTGCCCATTGCCACCTCGCCCGAGGTGGCACGGGTCAAGGCGCTGCTGCGTAAGCACAAGCTGCACAGTGTGTGCGAAGAAGCGGCCTGTCCAAACCTGGGCGAGTGTTTTTCGGGCGGTACAGCGACCTTTATGATCATGGGTGATATCTGCACCCGGCGCTGCCCGTTCTGCGACGTGGGGCACGGCCGGCCCAAGCCTCTGGACAGGGACGAGCCGAAAAACCTGGCGATTGCCATTGCCGACCTGGGCCTCAAGTATGTGGTGATCACTTCGGTGGACCGTGATGACTTGCGCGATGGCGGCGCGCAGCACTTTGTCGATTGCCTGCGTGAAATCCGCAAGCTGTCGCCCGGTGTGCAACTGGAAACCCTGGTGCCCGACTATCGCGGGCGCATGGATGTGGCGCTGGCGATCACTGCGCAGGAGCCCCCCGATGTGTTCAACCACAACCTGGAAACCGTACCGCGACTGTATAAAGCCGCACGCCCGGGGTCGGATTTCGGGTGGTCACTGGATTTGCTGCAGAACTTCAAACACCGGGTGCCCCATGTGCCGACGAAGTCGGGGCTGATGCTGGGGCTGGGCGAGACGGACGAAGAGGTGATCGAAGTGATGCGGTGCATGCGCGAGCATGAGGTCGACATGCTGACCCTGGGCCAGTACCTGCAACCTTCGCGCAGCCACCTGGCGGTACAGAGGTTTGTGCACCCTGACACCTTCGCCTGGTTTGCCGAAGAAGGGTTGCGCATGGGCTTCAAAAACGTCGCCTCGGGGCCGTTGGTGCGCTCGTCCTATCATGCGGATAAACAGGTGCAGGGAGGCACATCGGCTTAGCCGGGTGCCACAAGCCCGCTCCCACAAGTACAGGGTTTACTTCTGAACAAGAGCCGTGATGATCGCTTCAAAGTTGCCCTGCAACTCAGTCACGGGATCGGTGCCATCGGCACCGATAACCACCAGCGTGCTGCCACCCTCGGCAATGGCTTTTTGTTCCTCGGCTGAAGGCTGGCGATGGTCCAGCACCAACGCCACTTCATTGTTTTTAAGGGTTTGGGTCAACCCTTGCAGTGATTCCGGTGTCCAGGTTTCATCACCCTTGTGATTGACCTCGACCCGCTCCAGATTCAACCCGCCAATCAGGTAATCCAATCGGTCGGACAGGCTCACCACACTCAAGTTGTCCGCCTGGGCCAACTGCGCTTCGCTGTCGGCGCTGAGCTTGAGCAGGCGCTGCTTGAGGCTCGCCAGATTGGCTTCGATCTGCGGCTTGGCATCCGGTGCCAAGCGCACCAGATCGGCAGCGATCACATCCGCCATGCGCCCCATATTGTTGCTGGTCAGCCACGGTTGGCTATTGAGGCCATCGACATGAACACCTGGTTGCACGGCAATGCCCGGCAGGCTGCCGTCCACCGGCCGCGCCGCGTCCACTTCAACAATGCGGATATTGCTGCGCCGCGCCATCGGGTACAGCGGATCGTCGCTCCACACGGAGCGCAGGCCGATCACCGCATCGGCTTCTGTGGCCAGCGAGTGCAGGGCCTGGGCACCACGGCTGCTGAAATAGGCACTCTGGCGGCTGCCCGGCAGGTTGGCCGGTGCTGCCCGTTGCAGTTTCACGCCGCTGTCCTTGAGCAGCAGTTCGCTCAACCCAAAGGTAATCGGCAGGCTGGCCAGTACGGTGGTTTCGGCCAGCACCGGGGTGCTCAACAGGCCGGTGAGGGCCAGGGCGAGGGTCAGTTTGCGCAGAGTGAACATTTATCCAATATTCCCTTTCAGGCTGGGCACCACGCCACGGGCGATGGCGGCGAGGGCGAAGGCGATGCCGGCCATCAGAATGATCGCGGCACCGGACGGGATCGGCAGGTCAAACACGATGGGCAGCAGAATGCCGCACAGGGTGCTGACGGTGGCGATCAGCACCGAGATCCAGAAAAACCCCTTCAGCGACTGGCTGAGCAATCGTGCCGCCGCCGCAGGAATCACCAGCAGGGCGCCGACCAGAATCGCGCCGATAACTTTAACGGCGGCGACGGTGATCAGCGTCACCAGAATCACGAACAGGTAGTCCAGCGCCTTCACGGCCACCCCACGTACAGCGGCCAGTTGCGGGTTGAAGCTGGCCAGCATGATGCGGTTGTACAGCGGCAAGCTGAGGCCCAGCACCAGCGCGCCGACCACAGCCAGTACCAGCAGGTCGTTACCGTTGACCGTCAATACCGAACCGAACAGCACGTTTTCGAGGATGTGCACGTTGATCTTGCCGGCCAGAATCAGCAGCAGGCTCGCGCCCAGGGCCAGCGACACCGAGAGGAACACACCGATCAGCGTATCCGGTGCCAGCCCGGTGCGGTTGCGCAGGTAGTTGAGCGAAATCCCGAACAGCAGGCAGTAGCCGAATAGGCTGCCATAGGGGCCGGTGTAGGGTTCGCCGAGCAGGATGCCGATGGCCACGCCGGTCAGTGCGGCATGGCCCACGGCCTCGGAAAAAAACGCAAAACGCTTGACCACTACCAGGGTGCCCAGGCCACCCAGCACGGGGCCGATCAGCAAGCCTGCGAGCAGGGCGTTGACCACAAAGCCATACGCCAGTACTTCTGGCAGATAACCGGCAGACGCCCAGCCCTGGACTAGCAAGCGGAAGGCTTCGTAACTCATGAAAGGGCGCTCCCGTGAGCCTTGGGATGGGTCGAAAACAGCGTGAGCAAACGTTCCGGGCTCAGGGTTTGTTCCGGCGCCCCGTCGAACAGCACCTGGCGGTTGAGCCCGGTGACACGCTCGGCCAGGCGCTTGACGGCGGCCAGGTCGTGTTCGATCCACACCACCGTGACCCCGGCCCGGCGCCAGTCTGTCAGCAGCCGCTCAAACACCTGGGCACCGGCTTCGTCCAGGGCCGACATGGGTTCATCCAGCACCAGCAATTGCGGTGCCGGGATCAGCCCCTGGGCCAGCAGCACCCGCTGGCGTTCACCGCCGGACAGCGCGCCCATGCGCCGCTTGCGTTTATCTTGCATGCCCACCCGTTCCAGCGCTTCGCCGATGGCCGGGGCGACCTTGCGCGACAACCCCATAAAGGCCGGGCGACGCTGGCACATGGCGGCCATAAAATCATCGACGGTCATCGGCAGGCCACGGTCGAATTCCAGTGCCTGGGGCACATAACCGATCAGCCCCGGCTCACCGGGCCAGTTCAGGCACAGGCGACCCTGATGGGGCATTTGCCCCAATAGCGTCTTGATCAGCGAACTTTTACCGCCGCCGTTGGGCCCTACCAGGGCATGCACACTGCCAGGGCGGATGCTGAAGCTGACATGATCGAGAATGGGCGTGCGCCCCAGGGTCAGCGACACCTGGTCAAATTCGACCCCCGGCCCGCAGGCCGTGACGCAGAGGCGTTCGGCGGCGGTCATGCGCCGGCCTCCTGGATTGCCCGGACCACGGTATTGAGGTTGCCGGTCATTTCTTTTTCGTACTTGTCGGCGCTGTAGTCACCGTAGGAAATGTGCGACAGCGGGTACAGCCTGACCCCTGACTCGCGCTGAATGGTGTCGACGTAAGTGGACGGGAAATCCATCTCGGAGAAGATCACCTTCACATCCAGTTCGCGCAATTGGTCGATGGTTTTCTTCAGCTGGCTGGGGCTGGGCTCGATACCGTGGGCAGGTTCAACCACAGCGGTGACTTCCAGGCCGAATTCCCGTAGCAGGTAGTCATAAGCCGCGTGCACCGTGGCCACGCGCAGGTCGGCATTGGGTGCCTGGGTCAGCTTGGCCAGGGCATCGGCGCGCATCTGGCGCAGGCGTTTGCCGTAGGCGCGGGCATTGGCGGTGTAAGCCTTGGCGTTGGCCGGGTCGAGCTTGCCCAGTTCGCGGGCAATGTTGTTGACCTGAGCGATCGAGGCGCTGATGGACAGAAAGGTATGCGGGTTGACCACCTTGCCTGCACCCCGTGCCGCGTTACCCGTGGCGGCCAGCAGCGGTACGTTCTGGTTGGCCTCGATCACCGGGATCTGCGGTTTTTCGCTGGCCTCGATCATGCGGTCGGCGAAGTCATCATGGCCCACACCATTGAGCACGATGACATCCAAGGTGCCGATGCGCTTGATGTCTTCAGCGCGGGGCTCGTAGGCGTGCGGGTTGAACCCGGCCGGAATCAGCGGCACCACTTCAGCCCTGTCACCGACGATGTTTTTCACATAGCTGTAGTAAGGGTGCAGGGTGATGCCGATACGCAGCGGCTTGGCCAGGGGCGCGGGCGCGGTGTCGGCGCTGACCAGGGGAGACAGGCAAAGGGCGAACAGGCTGGCCAGCAACAGGGTGCGGCGGCGCAATACAGATGAAATCGACATGGCGAGCAGTCTTCTCTCAGGGCAAGCGGTGGGTTCAGTGGCGGTGCTGACGGGTAACCCCGGCATCGAATTGCGCGATCACTTGTTGCCAGCCACTCTGGTTGAGGGCGGCATCGTCAAGGTCGGCAGGGACACTGGCGCCGGGATTGCGGTTAAGCCACACGTCCGGTTGGTCGCCAATGCGCAGCAGAAACGAGCCTGCCACTTCAGGGTTGGGGCTCAGGCCCAGGTACGCCTGCTCGCCGAGCAACTGCCAGGCGTGGTTGCCACGGCTCACCGAACTGGCGTCTTGGGCAAAGGGCGCGAAGCCTTCTTCGGCCAGTTGCGCGGGTTGGGGCAGGGCGGCGGACTCTTCGCGCAGCAGCAGGATTTCGTCCAGGGTGACCCGCAGGTCGGCATAGATCCCTTGTTCGGCGGCATTCAGGTCGCGGCGCGCATCCAGCTGATGGGCCGCCACCGACGTCACCTCGCTGGATTCATGACGCCAGGCCACCACCGAGCCGGCCACGGTCACAATCAGCAGGCACAACAGCAGCACATACAGGGTTTCATGCCCCGCCCCGGCCGGGCGTACGACTTGAGTACTCATGGGGCCTCGATATCGGCTTGGTCGATTTCAACGATATGCCCAGGGCCGGCGTCGAAGAGCACATAAAACTCGGCATCCGGACGTTTGAAGGTCAGGGTCGAATCGGCCCCCAGCTTGCCGGGTACCAGGATGGTTTCGTCGTAGCCGATCACGTCCAGGGTCACCCCCGGTGCGCCGCTGCCATCAGAAAACCCGCCGGTGCAGCGGATTTGTCCGTCTTCAATGGCCTTGCATTCGCACATCGGGTTGTGGGCCTGTGCCTGGCTGCAAACGCCGATCAAGGCGATCAGGGCCGTTGCCAGGGCAGGTGTTTTAAACAGGCGCGCATGCATTATTTCGCTCCTCGTTGGGCCAGCCAGGCGAGGGTTGCCGGTGAGGCCTGGCTCAGGGGAATGGCAGCCTGGTGCATGGAGCCGTCCCACCCTTCGAGGGTGATCCACAGCTCGGCATCGGCCTTGGTGCGTTCCGGGATGGGCAGGGTGGCGCCCATGCGATAAGGCGTGCCGAAGAAAATCACCCCGGCGGCGCGCAGGCTGCGCGGTTTGCCGATACGCAGGTAGGCAGCCTTGACCTGATCGATGCAGGTGTCACACAGGGCCGCGTTAAAACTTTTCATATAACCTGCCGGGCCATCGGGGCGCGGGGCCTCGTTGCGCAACTCGGCCAGTTGCAGGCTCCAGGGGCCGACCTGCACGGTGCCGATGTCGCGCTCGCCCAGGCCGCTGTCGCCGCGAAACAGGGAAGCGTCGGCAAAGTACTTGGGCATAAAGCCCAGCGGCACCAGTAACAGCAGGACATTGATGTGAAAGCGCCATTTGTGCCACAGCCGGCTCAGGGTGGACGCAGGCTGTGCAGCCGCTGCCTTGCTCATACATTGGCCTCTTCGTGCTGTGGTTTATGCGCCGAGACGGCGGCTGCCCGCCGGGGTTTTTCGCTGCGTTTGAGGGCATTGGCGGTGGCCAGGGCCGTCCGTTTGGTCCAGATCAACAGGCCGCTCAACACCATCATGCTGAGAATCAGGCCGAAGAAGAACCAGATCAGCTTGACCCACAACCCGCCAAAATCGCCGGTGTGCAGCGGGCGCATGGACTCGGTCACCAGCTCCAGCCCGGAGCGGTCGGCAATCATCCGTGAGCCTTCGATTGCGCCGTTGTACGGGTTGATGTCGGCAGTCTGGAACAGCAGCGGGTACCAGCCCGGGCCGCCCACCTCGATATGCCCGTAGGCATTGCTCGGCAGGCTGACAAAGCTGGCTTCCAGCCCCGGGATGTTGTCGGCGGCAATCTTGACCGCCTGATCGAGGCTGATCTGCGGTGCTGGCTTGCCGTCCGGCATAAGCGGCACATCCTGGCGGGCCACAACCGGCGGGTTGCCTGCGGTCGAGATGGAGATCTGGTTATCGAACATGAAAGCCTGGATCAGGAACCACAGGCCGGTGATGGAAATCACTGCAATAAACCAGATCGACCAGATGCCGCACAGGCGATGAAAATCCCCCCAAAAAATCCGCGCCCCGTGTTTGAAACGCAGGTTGGGCTTGAAAAAGCCTTTCCAGAACTTCTTGTAGACCACCAGCCCGGTGATCAGCGATGCCAGCAGCGGCAGGCCGAGGAATGACACCAGGTACCAGCCCCAGCTATAGCCGTTGGTAAAGGGCACCAGCCACCAGCCGTGGAGGGCGCGGGTAAAGGCCTTGAAGTCAAAGCTGGGGCTTTCGCCCTGGATCACCCCGGTATAGGGACTGATATACAACGATGGCGAGCGGCCGTCCGGGTACACCACGCTGGCCACCAGGGCAAAGTGCGACTCGTCCGGGCGGCTGATCGACTGTACGGCCAGCGTCGGTTCGGCCTTGTGAATGGCGCTCAGTACCTGCTCGTAAGTCAGCAGGGGTGCATCATCGGCCGGTTGTGTGGCACGGGCCTCGGGGGTGGCCAGCCAGACGATCTCCTGGCTGACCACAGCCAGCGTGCCGGTCACGCAGACAATCAGCACAAAGAACCAGATGGGCAGGGTCATCCAGCTGTGAACCAGGAACCAGAGTTTTGAACGGGATTTTTTGGACATGGGAAACGGCAAACTCGCGGCGGGGCGGGTGTGTAATCGCCATTGAGAAGCGACTGCTTATCCATGTAGGACGGATGAGAAGAGCAAAACCCGAAGCTAGATATGTAAAAAATTGTTTCTTGTTCTCATTCGCCTGTAGCAGCTGCCGAGCGGAGCGAGGCTGCGTTCGGCGGCGCAGCCGTCGTGAAGTCAAGCGCTTCGGTGTGTCAGGTAGATTGAGTGTTCAGGTTTTACGACGGCTGCGCCGCCGAACGCAGCCTCGTTCCTTCGGCAGCTGCTACAAGGGCCAGTATCACCCTAGCGACCGCCCCAGCTTCCAGTACCCCATCAAGGTCAGCCCCTTGCGGTCCATGCCGCACTCATGGACGAAAAACCGCCTGATCGCCATCACCGCCATCGATTCCCCGGCTACCCAGGCATAAAACTCATTGTGTTTGGCGCTGGCCCGCTCCCATAGGCGCTGGTTATCCAGATCCAGCTCTTGCAGTTCAGCGCACGCCCGGGCCTGCATGCGTCTGGGCGGCAGGCTGGCCAGTTCGCGGGCGGCCAGGAGCATGCCATCGCCATGCTGTTTGCCCAGGCTGGCACGCGGCAACCAGTGCACCTTGGTGTTCGGGCCACAGAACAAGGGCTGGCAGTCGGCTTCTTGAGGAACTTCAATAAAGGCCTGGACCTGGGGGGTGTCGGGGTGCAGGGCAAGTTCTTCAAGGATGCCGGCAATGGCTGGCAGCGCAGTTTCGTCGCCGATCAGCAACAGTTTGCGCATGCCTTGCGGTGGCTGCCATTCATAGCCACCGGGGTCGTCGGTGCAGGCTGCATTGGGCGCTGCGATCTGCAGGCGATCCCCCGCCCTGGCCTGGCTAGCCCAGCGTGTGGCGGGGCCGGTGACGCCGTGGAGAACGAAGTCGATATCCAGTTCGCCGGCTTCTGTGCGCAGGTTGCGAAGGGTGTAGGAGCGCATGGGTGGCACTGACTCGGGGCTCATATCCCGCAGGGGCGCTCGCCAGTCGCTCTGTTTGGGCAGGTTGGCGGTGGCGCCGTTGGCGCTGGGGAACAGTAGCTTGACCCGTTGGTCGGGTGCCAGGGTGCGCATCAGCGCCACATCGCTACCGCTGAACACAAAGCGCGTCAGTGACGGGCTCAAGGTGATGCGGTGCTTGAGCTGGATATCGAACAGACGATATCCCGCAGGCTTGCTCAGACGATTGCGCAGGTTTTGCACCAGGGTGGCAGCGGTGGACATAACAGCACCTCAATAGCAGGAGTCGTCTTGTATAACGAGCCATTGCGCGCCGAATTTAAGGGGCTGGGGGTTAGGCGCCGAACCCGATCTGTGCAATCAGCCACAGGTTGGCGCAACTGATGACTGCAAACAGAAACCACGCCAGCAGCCGCGTCGGCAGTCGGTTGGCGAACGGGCCCATAAGGCGTCTGTCGCTGGTCATGCGGATCAGCGGGTACAGGGCAAAGGGCAGTTGCAGGCTGAGTACCACCTGGCTGAGGATCAGCAGCTTGCCCACCGCATCGTCGCCCATCAGCCACACGCCCAGGAATGCAGGCACCAGCGCCAGCCCGCGGGTGATCAGGCGCCGTTGCCAGCAGGGAATCTTCAGGTTCAGATAGCCCTCCATGATCACTTGCCCGGCAATGGTGCCGGTGAATGTCGAGCTTTGCCCCGAGGCCAGCAATGCCACGCCGAACAGGATGCTGGCCATGGCCCCGCCCACCAGCGGGTCGAGCATGCGGTAGGCGTCCTGGATCTCGACCACGTCGGTATTGCCGGTCTGGTGGAAAGCGGCCGCAGCGAGGATCAGGATGGCGGCATTGACCAGCAGCGCCAGGGCCAGGGAGCCGATGGTGTCGATGCGTGAAAGGCGTACGGCATCCAGTTTGCTGGCGTAGTCGCTGCCGGTCAGGCGTGTCTGGACGATGGAGCTGTGCAGGTACAGGTTGTGCGGCATCACGGTGGCGCCAATGATGCCGATGGCGATGTACAGCGGTGCTGCGTCGCTGATGGCCGACAGTGACGGTTTGAAGCCCTCGAACACGTCGGGCCAGTAAGGTTTGATCAGTACCAGTTCGACAAAAAAACAACCGACGATAGTCATCACCAGCGCCAGCATGATCGCTTCAAGTCGGCGAAATCCCCTCCCTTGCAAGGCCAGCACCAGCAAGGTGTCGAAGGCAGTGAGGGCGATGCCGGTGGTCAGCGAGCAGCCCAGCAACAGATGGAACGCCAGCGCGCAGCCGAGTACTTCGGCCAGGTCGGTGGCGATGATCGAGATTTCCGCCAGCAGCCATTGCACCCGCGCCGAGCGCTTGCTGTAGCGCTCGCGGCACAGCTGCGCCAGATCGCGGCCGGTGGCGATGCCAAGGCGCGAACACAGGCATTGCACGGCCATACCCGCGAGGCTGGCGAGCAGTACCACAAACAGCAGGTGGTAGCCGTAACGTGAGCCGGCTTCGATGGCGGTGGCCCAGTTGCCGGGGTCCATATAGCCGATGCTGATCAGCAGGCCGGGCCCGGCAAAGCGCAGCACGCGCCTGAAAAACGGCGCGCTGGCGTCGACGGGCACGCTGCCACTGACTTCGGAGGGGCAGAAGGGCGCAGTGGCGGTTGTTGGCAGGCGGAATTTCAAGCGCAGGCTCCGGGTCAGGCAGGGTGGGGCAATGGCACCGGGGTGAGAACGGGTTTGCCGGCAAAAAACGCCCGCAGGTTATCGACCACCAATTGCACCGTGGCTTCGACCGCGTCGGGTGACTGGCCGGCCACATGCGGGGTCATGACCACGTTGCCGAGGGTCTTGAGCGGGTCGGGCACCCGCGGTTCGTCTTCAAACACATCCAGCCCGGCCCCGGCGATTTTGCCGGCGGTCAGGGCGCTGATCAGCGCCTGGGTATCGACCACACTGCCGCGGGCAATATTGATCAGGTAGCCCTCGCTGCCCAGGGCGTCCAGCACACGGGCGTTGACCAGGTGATGGGTGGCGCTGCCCCCGGGGGTGGCGATCATCAGGAAATCCACCGCAGCGGCCAGTTCCAGCACGCTGGCACAGTAGGTATAAGGCGAGTCGGGATGCGGCTGGCGGCTGTGGTAGCGGATGCTCATGTCAAAGCCGTGGGCCGCTCGTTTGGCGATGGCAGCGCCGATGGCGCCGAGGCCGATAATGCCCATGCGTTTGCCCGACAGTGACGGCTGGCACACCTTGACCCATTCATTGCGGCGGATGCTGGCGTCGGCCTGGGGGATGCCGCGCACCACGGACAACAGCAGCGCCATGGCGTGGTCGGCAACCGATGAAGCATTGGCCCCGGCGCCAAAGGTCACGGTAATGCCCAGGTTGCTGGCGGCCTGCAAATCGACCTGTTCGAAGCCGGCGCCGATCACGCAGATGATTCGGAGCAGGGGCAGGGCGGCCATTTCATCGGCCTGCAAGCCCAGCGGGCCGCGAGTCAGCACGGCGTCGATGCGGGCGCCGTGTCGGGCTATGGCTTCGGCGCGGCTGGCGGGGGTGGGCGCAAGGATCAGCTCGTAGCCCTGGTTCTCCAGCATATGCAGGTAATCGTTAACGCTCTCTACCAGCACCAGCACAACGTGGGGCATAGGTCTCTCCAGTCAGGGGATGTCGGGAATGAGCCGAGATTAACACCGGTATAGGCTGTTTTTCCCCGTATCAATTCGATACAAACGCTCTATTACAGCTTTTTTCAACCGTGTGGCGGCCGGGCTGAGTCCTGTACTGGAGCCGGGCCGGGTCGGCCTGTTACCATTCGCCCTTTGTTTTATCTTCACTTCGAGACCGCCCATGACCACCGTTCGCACGCGCATTGCGCCATCGCCTACCGGCGACCCCCACGTCGGCACCGCTTACATTGCTTTGTTCAACTACTGCTTTGCCAAGCAGCATGGCGGCGAATTCATCCTGCGGATCGAAGATACCGACCAACTGCGCTCGACCCGCGAGTCCGAGCAGCAGATCTACGATGCCCTGCGCTGGCTGGGTATCACCTGGAGTGAAGGCCCGGACGTCGGCGGCCCGCACGGCCCGTACCGTCAGAGCGAACGTAGCGACATTTACAAGAAATACACCCAGCAACTGGTGGATATGGGCCATGCGTTCCCGTGCTTCTGCACGAGTGAAGAGCTGGACCAGATGCGCGCCGAGCAAATGGCCAAGGGCGAGACCCCGCGCTACGACGGTCGTGCGCTGCTGTTGTCCAAGGAAGAAGTGGCTGAACGCCTGGCCGCTGGCGAACCTCACGTAATCCGCATGAAAGTGCCGACCGAGGGCGTCTGCGTAGTACCGGATCTGCTGCGCGGCGACGTTGAAATCCCGTGGGACCGCATGGACATGCAAGTCCTGATGAAAACCGACGGCCTGCCGACCTACTTCCTGGCCAACGTGGTCGACGATCACCTGATGGGCATCACCCACGTACTGCGTGGCGAAGAGTGGCTGCCATCGGCACCCAAACTGATCCTGCTGTATGAATACTTCGGCTGGGAACAACCGCAGCTGTGCTACATGCCGCTGCTGCGCAACCCGGACAAGAGCAAGCTGTCCAAGCGCAAGAACCCGACTTCGGTGACTTTCTACGAGCGCATGGGCTTTATGCCTGAAGCGATGCTCAACTACCTGGGCCGCATGGGCTGGTCGATGCCGGACGAGCGCGAGAAGTTCTCGCTGCAGGAAATGGTCGACAACTTCGATCTGAGCCGTGTATCGCTGGGCGGGCCGATTTTCGACGTTGAAAAGCTGTCCTGGCTAAATGGCCAATGGCTGCGTGATTTGCCGCTGGACGAGTTCGCCAGCCGCGTACAGCAATGGGCGCTGAACCCCGAGTACATGATGAAAATCGCGCCGCTGGTACAGGGCCGTGTCGAGACGTTCAGCCAGATTGCACCGCTGGCCGGGTTCTTCTTCTCCGGCGGCCTGCAACTGGATGCCAAGCTGTTTGAGCACAAGAAGCTGTCCAACGAGCAAGTGCGTCAATTGATGCAGTTGATCCTGTGGAAGCTGGAAGGCCTGCGTCAGTGGGAAAAGGACGCCATCACCGGCAGCATCCAGGCCGTGGTTGAAAGCCTGGAGTTGAAGCTGCGTGATGCCATGCCGCTGATGTTTGCCTCGATCACGGGGCAGGCCAGCTCTGTGTCGGTGCTGGACGCCATGGAAATCCTGGGGCCGGACCTGACCCGTTTCCGTCTGCGTCAGGCGCTGGACCTGCTGGGTGGCGTGTCCAAGAAAGAAAACAAAGAGTGGGAAAAGCTGTTTAACGCGATTGGTTAACAGGGCGTAAAAAACCGTAGCAGCTGCCGAAGGAACGAGGCTGGGTTCGATTGCGAAGCAATCGTAAAATCTAAATGCACGGTTTTTCAGTCAAATCGAGCATTCTGCATTTACGACGGCTATGCCGCCGGACGCAGCCTTCGGCAGCTGCTACAAGGTTTTGGTTGGGGTTTGGCCCCGTATTTACGGGGTATGAAGGGTAAGTGGTTGTTCTCACGGCAAATTTTTTTTAAAAAGTTTAAAAATAAGTTTGACAGCCTACCGATCCAGTCTTAATATGCGCCCCGTCAACACAGCAACACGAAACAAGCAGAACGCAACACAGCAACACCCAATACTGAAAGTTTGGGGCTATAGCTCAGCTGGGAGAGCGCTTGCATGGCATGCAAGAGGTCAACGGTTCGATCCCGTTTAGCTCCACCAA
>NZ_JASJWL010000089.1:0-14611 GCF_035019225.1 Pseudomonas sp. CCC4.1
CTCCCAGACCGCCTGGGAGTATCGGCCGATGCGCAACCTGACGCACAAACCCATAGTTGAGATCTGTCGCAATAAATCCCCAGCGGTCAGCTCTGTGACCGGAATCAGCCAGGAGAGCGTCATGGCTATCATCTTGAACAGCAGTATCACGGTCGATGAAACGAGCGGTTTGCAGAACGCCGCCACCTCCACCGATATCGAAGATATCAACGATAACGACATCACCGTCGCGGCCATCAATGGTACCGATGATACCGGCGACCTGCCCTTCGCATTCGAGTCCCGTCTGTTCACTCTGCTGGGCGCCACACCGGTCAAGAATGCGGCGCTGAGTGGCTATACCGGCGCCGCCGGCAACAGCGGTGCCGACCTGATCACCATCACCGGTACCTACGCGGACCTGGCCTTTACCGATGCCCAGGGCAAGGCGCTGGGCGACCCGACCAACGCCAACAGCGGCTCGGACTGGAGCGGCCTGTATACCCTCGATGGCACCAGAATCTTTCTTTATACGGACACGACCAACAATATCGTGCTGGGCCGTGCTGGCACTGAAGGGGCGACACCCGCACCCGAGGACGACCTGGCAGATCCGGGCGGTACTCTTATTTTCGCCGCCTATCTTGAACAGACAGCAACCGGGGCCAAGGTCTGGATGGTGCAGCAAGAACCGCTGCTGCACCCGGACACCGCCAACCCCGATGATGTGGTCGACATGACCAACCACCTCTGGGTAACCGCCAGCCAGGATCTGGCTTTTGATTTCGCCGGTTTGCCCTCCGGGCAGAACGGCTTTCTGATGTTCAAGGCAGGTGGCAGTACCACCGGCTTGATCGTTACCGGCATGGACCCGGATCAGGTACCTGCCAATCAGGCTGACACCGTCAATACCAGCCAGGGTGCCGGCCCTACCACCATCGGCACCAACAGCCAGGGGATCAAGGCTGGCGAAGGCATGATCTTCAGTTTTGTGAGCAACCCGGACGCGCGTTACACCGTGCCAGACCTGACCCATGGTGAGGCGACCAACGAAAGCAACATCCTGTTTGGCGGGCTCTTCGCGGCAAGCGGCGCAACCATTGTCATCGCCCAGGCCACCCCCCCGAAAACCTGTGCGGCCACTATCAGCGCCTTTACCACCGGCCTGGAGGTCGGATCGGCTTACTATGACGGCCTGCTTGACGGTAATGGCCATGCGGTAAACGGGGCAGACAATCTTGGCTATATCGCCAGTATCACGGTGATCGGTGCCAATGGTGTTGCCATCGCCGGTCTGACCGGGGTCACGACCAACACCACGCTAGGCAGCATCAGTGTGACCTTCAACACCAGCAATGGCGGCCTTGACCGCACCGCAACGATTGTCGGCTTCGAAGCCAACTTCTCCCTGCAATACACCGTTGATGGCACCCACAATCGCGTGGTAATTGAAAACAGCGGCACCGGCAACTCCACGTTCGATATCGGCGGTTTCCATCTGCCCAATGTGGTGGCCGTGCCTCAGGAAGTCGGCAGCCTGTTTAACTTTGAAGACGACGGCCCTGCCGCCGCGGGGCTGCCGGTAACGGCACTGGTGGATGAAGACAGCCTGGCCGGTGGTATCGACGGCGGTGTCGGCGACGCGGGCCTGCTGGTTCCGGCATCGGCCTCAGGCACTGTGGCCACTGTATTCACATCTGGTACTGATGCACCGGCAAGCTACTCCTTGTCCAACGACACTTCCGGCGTGCAAGTAGTTGACAGCGCCGCGACTGCGGTGGCGCTGGCCTCCAAAGGCGAGGCGGTGAAATATGACGTGATCGGCAACACCCTGTGGGGCTATGTCGGTGCCGCTGCTGAATACGTCGCCGCCACTGACCGCGCGGTGTTCAAGCTGGAGCTGACCAATACCTCTGACGGCAGCTATACCTTCACCCTTCTCGATCAACTCGACCACCCGGATACCGTGGGTGGCGACAACAGCGAAAACGAACTGCTGCTGCAGTTGGGTTCGGTGTTCAAGGTCACCGACAAGGATGGTGACTCGGTCACCGCTACGGCGCAGAAACTGGTAATCACCGTGGATGACGACACCCCGATCGCCACACTGAACCCACTCACGGGGACGGTGGACGAAGACGGTGTGCTCGAAGGTGCGGCTAACGCTGGTCCCGGTGATGGTATCGCAGGCGGCACAGGTGATGTGGCCGGGGAGATCGTGCTTGCCAGCGGCAATGTCAGTACCCTGTTTGCCTCCGGTGCGGACGAGCCACTGAGCTATTCGCTGACCACCAATGGCCTGTCAGCCCTGGGGCTGAAAAGCGCCGGAGTGACCGTCACCTATGCGGTCGCCTTTGATGCCATCAGCAGCACCTGGCTGCTCACTGCATCAGCCGGAGCAGGCAATACGGTGTTCACTTTCAGTCTGCACACAAGCACTGGCGCCTATGCCTTTACCCTGGTGGATCAACTCGATCATGCCGCCGGCCTGAACGAGAACGATCTGACCATCGCCCTTGGCACCGCCATCAACGCTACCGACTTTGATGGCGACACGGTAACGGCAGCCGCCAACGGCCTGGTGATCACGGTGAACGATGATACCCCTGTCGCCACGGTCAATCAGCTCACGGGCAGCGTGGACGAGGACGGTGTGGTGGAAGGCACGGCCAACGCCGGCCCCGGCGACGGTATCGCCGGTGGTACCGGGGATGTGGCCGGGGAAACCGTATTGGCCAGCGGCAACGTCAGCACCCTGTTCCAGTCCGGCGCGGACGAAGCGCTGAGCTACTCGCTGACCACCAATGGCATGGCGGCCCTGGGTCTGCAAAGCGGCGGTGTGGCCGTCAGCTATGCGGTCGCCTTTGACGCAGGCAGCAACACTTGGCAGCTCACGGCCTCGGCCGGAGCAGGCAATACGGTGTTCACCTTCAACCTGCACGCCGCAACCGGCGCCTATGCCTTTACCCTGGTGGATCAACTCGATCATGCCGCCGGCCTGAACGAAAACGATCTGAGCATTACCCTCGGCACTGCCGTCAATGCCACCGACTTTGATGGCGACAGTGTGACCGCAGCGGCCAATGGCCTGGTGATTACGGTGAACGACGATTCACCGATCGCTTCCATCAATCAGCTCACCGGTACGGTGGACGAAGACGGTGTGGTGGAAGGCACGGCTAACGCCGGCCCCGGCGATGGCATCGCCGGTGGTAGCGGGGATGTGGCCGGGGAAACCGTATTGGCCAGCGGCAATGTCAGTACCCTGTTCCAGTCGGGTGCAGACGAAGCCCTGAGCTATTCGCTGACCACCACCGGCATGGCAGCACTGGGCCTGATGAGCGGCGGCGTGGCCGTCACTTACGCGGTCGCCTTTGACCCAGGCAGCAACACCTGGCTGCTCACGGCCTCAGCCGGAGCAGGCAATACGGTGTTCACCTTCAGCCTGCACGCTGCAACCGGCGCTTATGCCTTTACCCTGGTAGATCAACTCGATCATGCCGCCGGCCTGAACGAGAATGATCTGACCATCGCCCTCGGCACGACCCTCAACGCCACCGACTTTGACGGCGACAGCGTGACGGCAGCGGCCGATGGCCTGGTGATCACGGTGGATGACGACACGCCACTCGCATCGATCAATCTGCTCACCGCCACGGTGGACGAAGACGGTGTACTTGAAGGCGCGGCCGACTCTGGCCCTGGTGATGGTATCCCGGGCGGTACCGGGGACGTGGCCGGGGAAATCGTATTGGCCAGCGGCAATGTCAGCGCCCTGTTCCAGTCCGGTGCGGACGAGCCGCTGAGTTACTCCCTGACCACCAATGGCCTGACGGCACTGGGCCTGAAAAGCGGCGGGGTCACGGTGACCTATGCCACTGCCTATGACGCGGGCAGTAACACCTGGTTGCTGACCGCTTCTGCCGGGGCCGGCAATTCGGTGTTCACCTTCAGCGTGCAAGCGGCGACAGGGGCCTATGCCTTTATGCTGCTCGATCAACTCGACCATGCCGCCGGCCTGAACGAGAACGATCTGAACATCGCTCTGGGCACTGCAATCAATGCCACGGACTATGACGGCGACAGCATCACGGCCGCCGCCAACGGCCTGCTGATTACCGTGGATGACGACTCGCCCGTGGTCACCGCCAAGTCCAATGTGGTCTATGCCAACGCCAGCAACCCGACTCCAGGCGGCACTGGCGTATTTGCCTATGACATCGGCGCGGATGAGCGCCTGGGAACGGTCTACAGCTCTGCAAACAGCGACCTGTCCGTGAGCATGGGAGACAGCACGGTGGGCACCACCGCCATCAGCAACAAAGTGGTGACATGGGCCTCGGAGTCAGACACCAGTGCGGTGTTCAACCTCTCCTTCACCTATGTTTCCAACAACCCGACGCTGGGCGCGCTGACCAACGCAACCGGCACCATGACCTTTGACAAGGTGGCAGACACCTACACGCTGAGCCTGACGGACGATATCGACAGCTTCAGCATCCTGAAAACCTCCGCAGCACAAGGCTTCACCGGCTACAACATTGGCGGCACAACGCCAATCAACCAGCAACCGCCGGTGTCGGTGGCCAAGCTGGCCGACGACTTCTTTGTGCAGTTCAGCGGTTTCGCCGAACAGGGTTCAGGCACCGGTGCCAATAACATCATGGCCGGTGGCAACAGCGCCTTCGTCCCCGGTGAGCTGTTCTCTGCCGCAACCTCCTGGGTCAGTGTTTCCGGGACCGCCGCCGGCGTGGCCGGTGACACCATCCAGCAAGGCGAGGTAATGGACCTGGACTTCTTCACCGCCAGCCCGTTCGGTGATACAGCCGCAGCGCCCACAGCCACCAGCAAAGGGATCTACGTCAAGTTCGACGGCATCGGCAGCGAGGACCTGGTACTGGTGCTCAAGCTTATCGATCCTGACGACAACAGCCAGATCACCCGGGCGATCATTGTCGACAGCGAAGACATCATCATAAAAAACGCCTCGACTTCACCCAATAACTTCCATCCGATTGCCAACCCCGCAGCCTACGGGATCACCCTGGATCAGAACGACGGTGCGGTGATTATCGAGAGCAACGACTACAACTTCGGCAGCGAGAACTACCTGATCCAGGGCCTGCAGGTGCTGGATTCCACCGAGGGTGTCAGCGGTAGCGGCTACAACCTCAATGGCAATGTGGGCGTCAGCGGGGTCAGTACCGGCAGCACCTTGACCTTCAGCAACGAGTCCGGCGAGGGCAGTAAAAGCAACCCTGTAGAAGCCGGTGAAGCGGGAACCTGGGATGGCGATGTGATCAAGATCACTGACCTGGGTTTTGTCACCTCGACCACCCCGGATGCCCATCTGGCCTTCAACGTCGTGGTGACGGATGCGGATGCCGATTCAACCGCAGCCCAGACCCTGAATGTGACCATCGAAGGGGACAAAACCTTCACCGGTGGTGTGGGGGCCGACACCTTCAACTTCAGCGGCCTGGATACCGATAGCTCACTGACTGCGGCAACGACAGTGATCTCCTCCGGCTTCACTTCCGGGGTGGACACGCTGAACTTCCCGACCGCAGGCACAGGGGCGAACTATATGGAAGTGGCGGCCCCCGCGGCCAACGTGGCAGCCTTTATTACCGCCGCCGATACGGCGCTCAATGGCACCACCAACTACTACTTTGGCGTCGTTGGAGGCGACGGCTATCTGGCATACGACGGTGATGGCACGGGGATCACCGGTATTATCAAGTTGGTGGGTGTGACGGATATAGCCCCGACTGACATTGTGTAAATGTCGCAGCAGGTAAAAAGGCCTGGCTCCCACAAGGAGCCAGGCCTTTTTTGTCGGGCCTTTATTTGCTGTCAAACAACCCGTGCTTGATTGCGTACATCAGCAAGTCCGTACGGTTGATCAGGTCAAGCTTCTGGTAAATGTTGCTCAGATGGTTATGCACGGTGTGCTCGCTGATGCCCAGGCTTCCGGCGATGCTCATGTACTTGGCCGAGGGCTCACCCACGATGGCGCGAATCAGCTCTCTTTCGCGCAAGGTCAGACGCGATTGTTTCTCCAGTTCCAGATTGTGTTTCAAGGCCGTATGCCCGCTCGCAGCATAGTCACACAGGCCGCCGGTCCAGGCCCTGTTGAGCCCGGTGTCTCGATGGTGGACCTTGATGATGGCAAGGATGATCGACTCGGTCGGGTCTTCCGCCAGTACGATGCCACGAGCACCCGCTTCCATTGCCTGGGTTGCGGGTATGACCTCGTACAGCCCTTTGAGCACCAGCACTTTAATCCCGGTACTGCGGGTGAGTTGGGTGATGACCGCCAGCGGGTTCAGCGCGTCCGGAAAGAAGCTAAAAAATATGACATGGGGTCGTAACTGATCGGCAAGGTCAAGCGCATGGGTATAGGTGGTGGCCTGGCCACTCACTTCCATTTGAGGCTTCCTGGCATTGATCAAGTCGTGAAGACCTCTGAGAACAAGCGGGCGACAGTCGATCAGCATCACACGTATGGGTTTTCTGAGGGGGGGCATTACCTTCCTGACTCCCTTGAACCATCAATCACCTCTACCCGCTGCCCGTTCGAGTAGAAGCAAAAACAATCAGGAGTACTTATCAATAGCTTGCGCCTGTTGATGTTCTTCCTCGGGCTGTCTGGTAAGTCTAGGACAGACCTGCGTGCTGCCCCGCCTGCCAGAACGGCAATCGGGCAATGAGTTTTTTTATCAGACACCTCGTGTTTATTCCCGCATGCGGCCAGCAGACCACGCAAATCAAGGCCTTAGGCGTGCTGCCGGGGGGACGTGGCATGTATGACAGGCATCATGCGTGTCAAAAAAACAGACAGATGGTGTAACGCCAGGTTAACAGATAAGCACAAGGTCAATTAAATGGCGTTATCGCGGATCCGCAATGCCCGCCGCCGGACTGCCAGGATTCAGCCACAGATTCACGCTTGCGACACTTTCACCAGGTGGCTTGCCCGCCCAGCGATTGAGCGTAATGACATTGGTGACGAAGTCGTACTGGGTCTTGAGCAAATCCCGATGAGCCCGGTATTCGTTACGCACACTGGTCAGCACATCGACGGCATTCACCATCCCGTAACCGAACGCTTTTTCTGCGGCGGCTCTGGACAGCTGTGCCGAAGCCAGGGCATGGCGACTGGCGCTGATCTTCTCTGCGCTGGTATCGGCCGTCAGGTAGGCGCTGGTGATTTCCTTGACCACCCGCCGCTGTACCGACTCCAGCTGTTGCTCGGCCGCGATCTGATCCTGATACAGCCCGCGCACCCGTGCCGAGGTCGAGCCGCCGCTGTATATCGGTACCTGCAGGCCGATCCCGGCCACATAACTGTCGGTGCGCGGCACCAGGGCATTGTTATAGCCTTCGTTGGACTGCTGCGCGCTGAGGGTCAGGCTCAGAGTCGGATAGTGCCCGCCCTTGCCGCTACGCAAGGCCGCGCCAGCCACCTCTACCCCGCTTTCATTGGCCTTGAGTGCCGGGTTTTGCGCAACCCCTTCGCGCACCCAGCTTTCCAGGCTCTGCGTCGAAACCCGTAACTGCACATCGTCGCGCGCGCGACTGAGCTTCTCCTTGACCGGCCGTCCGACGATCTCGGCCAGCGCCGCGCGACTGACGCTGACCTGATTACGGGCATCCAGGACCTGCGCCGCCAGGCCGTCGACACGGGCCTTGAGGTCCAGCTGATCGGTAATCAAGGCCAGCTGTTTGGCGTACAGCGCGTTGACCCGGTCCAGGCTTTTTTGCGTGGTACGCAGCTCGGCCTGAATCAGCTCGAGTTCATCTTCGGCGGCCAATACCGTGAAGTACCGCCGGGCCAGCTCCACCGTGGCCTCGGACTGGGCCTCCAGGGCTTCGGAATCGGACTGTTTGGCCATGCTTTTGAACTTCTGGTAATTCTCCCAGGTGGACTTGTTGTACAGATACTGACGCAATACCAGACTGTAGACTTCACTGTCGAAACTCTGCTGCACCAGCTCGTTTTCCTGGTGAATCCGGTTGACCCCGGCGTTGAGCGATACCTGCGGCAACAGGGTGCCCATGGCTTCACGCTGGTACTCCTGCCCTGCTTGCGCCCGCGCACGGGAGGCCAATATTCGCGGGTCCTGCAAACGGGCCTCGCGATACAACTGCATCAGGTCAGTGGTGAATGTCGATGCGCTGACCCCTTGGGCCGCCGGCACTGCGCCTTGCGCAAGGGCAACCCCCGCGGCAAGCCCGAACAAACCACCCAGCACGCGTGCAGTCACTTGCATGATCACTCCTCAATCATCGATTGTGAGAGGGCATTGCGCGCCGGTTGCATCAGGTAGTGCAGCAGAGTGCGCTGACCGGTGATGATCAACACGTCCGCCGGCATGCCCGGCAGCAACTTGCGTTCCCCCAGGGTGTGCTCACCGGCTTTGGTCACCTTGACCCTGGCGAGGTAATAACCGGCCCCGGTTTTTTCATTGATCAGCCGGTCTGCCGAAACACTGCTGACCTCGCCTTCGATCACCGGTGTGGTGGCGCTGTTGAACGCGCCAAAACGAATATCGGCACGCCTGCCGATGGCAACACGATCAATGTCCACCGGCGCCACCTGGGCCTCAATAACCAGCCCCGACACTGACGGTACGATGTCCAGCAACGGGGACGCCGGGCGCACCACGCCGCCAATCGTATGCACGGTCATGCCGATCACCATGCCCGCTTCAGGGGCACGAATCACGCTATGATCCAGGCGGTCTTCCAGGGCGCTGGCGCGCTCCTGCAGGTCGTAAATTTTGCTCTGGACCTCTGCCAGTTGCTTGACCACTTCGGCATTGAAGTCCTTGTCGATCTGCAGGATCTGCAGCCGGGTTTCATTGATCTGCAAGCGGCTGGTGGTGATTGCGGAACGGTGCTCGACCATTTCCGACCTGAGCAGTTGGCGCTTGCGTTCCTGCTCGAGCAGACGCTGTTTGTCGACAAAGCCCTGGGCCAGCAGGTCAGTCAATTCGACAATTTCACCACTGTAGGACCTGTCCAGCTGCCCCTTGGCGCCGATAATCGCCTGGGTGCCATTGATCTGTTCATTCAACTGGTCAATGCGCTCTTGCAGCACGGCAATCTGCCCCAGGCGCGAGCCTCGCTGGGCGTTGAATACCCGGATTTCGCCCTGGCGCGCTTCGCCGCCCCGCTGGATGTCGGCTGTGGCCAGCGGAGCAAAAGCAATCTCGGGCAGATTGTCGCGCTCTGCCACAAGCCGGGCTTCCATGGCTTTGGCGGCAATCAGTTGCCCACGGGTCATCTGGTATTCGAAGCGCAGCGGCGTATCGTCGAGAATGATCAGCGGGTCATCCTGTTTGACGGTATCACCGTCATGTACCAGCACCTCTTTGACGATGCCGCCTTCAAGGTGCTGTACCGTTTTGCGATACGCCTGCACGGTCACCACACCCGGTGCATAGGCCGCGCCATCAAGCGGCGCGAACGCAGCCCAGGTGCCGAACACACCGAAAGTCAGCACCACAATGACAAAACCCAGGCGTCGGATTTTTCGATCGCTAGTGGTCAGTTCGGCAAAGTTGTCAGTTGATGGAATTGGGATCATGGGGTTCATCGGAACCGTCCTTGCCGTTAGCCACCGCAGCCATGGCGGTTTCAGCCTGCATGGTCTGTTTTGGCGCCTGCTGTGCGTTGAGCTCCGTCAGCACGAGCTCACGCGGCCCGAACAGACTGAGGCCGCCGTTGCTCATCACCATGAGCCGGTCAAGCTGGGACACAATATTGGTGCGATGGGTAATCACAAACAGGGTGGCACCTGACAGCCTGATCCTGTGAAGGGCAGCTATCAGGGCTCGGTCACCGACTTCGTCGAGATTGGAATTGGGCTCATCGAGGATGATCAGCCGCGGGCTGCCGTATAGGGCGCGAGCCAGCCCTATGCGCTGGCGCTGCCCGCCGGAAAGTACCACGCCGTCACCACCAATCACGGTGTCGTAACCATCGGGCAACAACAGGATCATGTCGTGAACACCGGCCGTGGTGGCCGCAAGAATGACTTTCTCGGAATCGACCCGGGTAAAACGGGCAATGTTGTCGCTGACGCTGCCTTCGAACAGCTCGATGTCCTGGGGCAAGTAGCCGATATGGGGCCCCAGTTCATGTTTATCCCAGGCGCTGATATCCGCGCCATCCAGGCGCACCACACCTTGCAGCGGTGCCCAGATGCCCAGCAGCGCCCTGGCGAGGGTAGACTTGCCCGCCGCACTGGGGCCGATAATGCCGACCACGCAACCGGCCGGCACACTGAAACTGATGTTCTTAATGATGGCAATATTCGAGCCGGGAGCCGCAACGGTCAGGTTCTCAACCTGCACGTCGCCCTTGGGCGCCGGTAATGACATGCGCTCGGGCTGAGCCTGTTGGCTGGCCAGGATCGCGTTAAGCCGGGCGTACTGCGAGCGCGCCGTAATAAAGCCTTTCCAGCTGCCGATAATCAGATCAATGGGTGCCAGTGCCCGGCCCAGCAGCACCGACCCGGCAAACACCAGCCCTGCCCCCACCTGATGATCCACGGCCAGATAGGCCCCCAGTCCGAGAATCAGCGATTGCACCAGAATCCGGAACGACCTGGACAGGGTGCTGATCATGGCCCCTTTATCGCTGGCCCGGGATTGCAGCAACAGCACATTTTTTTGCCGGGTCCACCAACGGTCCATCAAGGTTTCAAGCATGCCCATGGATTCGATGACTTCGGCATTGCGCAGGTTTTTCGTGGTGTAGAGCGAAGCGCCAATATGCTCCTTGTTGGCCTGGGCCAGCGTCGGCCCGGTCAATCTTTCATTAACAAACGCAAGCAACAGCAACAACAGCGCACTGCCCGTCGCCACCCAGCCAAACCAGGGGTGAAACATAAACATCACGGCGATATAGATGGGTAGCCAGGGGGCATCAAAAAAGGCAAACAAGCCGTTACCGGAGAGAAACTGACGCAAGCCGGTCAAGTCATTCAGCGGTTGGGCCGAGGCGTCCATCCCGCCGCTTTCCAGGGCCCGCTTGAAACTGGCCTTGTAGACCTGGCGGCTGAGCAGCATGTCCAGGCGGTTGCTGACCCGGACCATGATCCGTGATCGGGTCCACTCAAGGCAGCCGAGGGTGATCACCAGACCGGTCATGATCAGCGTCAACATGCTGAGGGTGGTCAGGCTGCCGCTGGTGATCACGCGCCCATAGACCTGCAACATATAGAACGTGGGAACCAGCATTAACGCATTGATAAAGAAGCTGAAAAAACCAACGGAGAGAAAGCTTTCCCGGCAGGCTTTCAACGCAGTGTGCAGGCTGTTTTCAGATGGGCTACGCATTGAAAATTCCAGCTTTGAAAGCCTTCATTAGTAAAGCGTAGATCATGCCCGGGCGGTGTGCTTAGCGTGGCGCGGCACGAAAACTTCACTGACAGACAAAGTCTGACAGACCAACACACAGGCAATCCCCCACGGGACAAAAACTCACTGCCGGGCCACTGGGGCAAACATTCAGTTACGAACGGTCGTCTTGAATTTATTCATATCCGGAGTAGGCTGGATTTATACCTGTATCGGAGGAAGTCATGCATCTAGTCGCCCAAAATCCTGAGCCCGACATCACCAGCGGCGATGCAGGTCGAGTTGCCCTGACCTTTTTCTTCAGCCTGATGGAGCACTGGGGTTGCACCAAGGATCAACAGTGCACCCTGCTCGGCGCCATTGGTAATACCACCTACTTCAAATACAAAAAACTGCCAAACGTGCGCTTGCCCCACGACACTCTGGAACGCATTTCGTACTTGATGGGCGTACACAAAGCTCTGCGCATCCTGTTCAGCAACAAGCCTGAGCGGGCCTACGAATGGGTACACAAACCCAACACCGCAGCGCCCTTTAATGGCCAGAGCGCCCTGGGCTACATGCTCGCCGGTCAGGTGGTCGATCTGGCAGACGTGCGTCGTTATCTGGATGGAGTACGCGGCTGATGCCAGATGCAGTGCTGCCTGAATGGACCAAGGCTTACCGCATCATCAATAGCGCCTTCCCGCCCATCTCGGTATTTGAAGACACCCTGGATCCAGCAGATCTTGAAATCGCCTTCGCCCTCGAAAGCCTGACCAATGACCGCCTGCGTGACCAGGCAGGCGTGCTGCAACGGGTAACGCCAGAAGACCGTCTGTGCGGCGAAGGCTCGACGCCGATAATGGCCGCCTTTACCCATATTGGCCGGGCCAGTCGTTTTACCGATGGCACTTATGGTGTGTACTACTGTGCCAACAGCCTCGAGGCCGCCATTGCTGAGACCTGCTTTCATCAGGAACAATTCTGGCGGGCCACCCGGGAAGCCAGTATTGAAATCACCCTGCGCACCTATATCAATCGCGTGGTAAAGCCGATGATCGATATACGTGGCGTTGCCCGACTGCACGATCCTTCACCTGCCCGATATGGCCTGCCCCAGGCCTTCGCCCGGCCATTGCGGGCAGATGGCGCCTGGGGCCTGCTGTACAACAGCGTGCGCCTGACCGGCCACGAATGCGTGGCTGCGTTTCGCCCTCCAGCACTTTCACTACCGGTTCAGGGCCAGCATTTGAGATATGTATGGGATGACAAGGCGCAGGCGATTACCTGGGTCCTGCAGCTCAGCGAAGTGCCAAGATAAGGCCAGGGATTCCGGCGAACGGGTCACCTGATCGATTTCTTCAGCCCAGCCTTTGAAGTCCCTGAACTTCAGGCTGTGAACCGCAGGGAAAACCGTGCTTTGCACAAGCCCATGCTCGGCGTGACCAGCGCGTGGCAGGTTTTGCCAGCAACCTTCAGAGGGTGTATTGCTTGAACAGTTCCTCTTTGATGATCAACAGCGCATCTTCGTAGTAGCGCTCGCCGCGAGCCTCACTGAGCAATACCGAGCGCACACTGCCCTCGCCTTCGGCGGGCGTGTGTTCGCAGGTCAGGTAGAACTCGGCGGTTTCAGGTTTGAATTCCAGGTAGTAGAACAATTCGCGACCTTCGCGGTGCCAGTAGCCGATTTCTCTGCGCATAGGGGTTCCTTGGTTAGCCAGATGAAAAGCCCCTCACCCTAATGCGCTGCGGCAGGGAGAGGGGACTTGATTGGGAGACGCTAAAGTTTGTTTGCTGGTTGCGGCCTGTTCCCTCTCCCTCCTGCAGAGGGCTGCAAACCCGCAATCCTTTCCAGCGCCACTTTCAAAGCCTGGACACTGGCAGCCGCCGTCAGGCTGATGCGCACCGCATGGCCAGCGCTGGACTTCACCGCAAATACATCCGCCGGCACCACCTCAACGCCAACGGCGCGACACGCCTCGGCGCCGTCTTCCACAGTCACCCAGATATGCGGTGATGGCGTCTCTGTCTGATACATCGCAGCCCCCAAAAACTTTTTTGCCAGACGCCAGCGCCGGCTCACTTCCAGGGTTTGCCACTCCAGCCGCGCTTGTGCTGTGCCATCACTGATCCATTGGCAGGCGATGGCCTGGCACAGCGGCGATACCCCCCAGTGCGCCGACTGCGCATAGGGATCAATACGCGCCAGCAGCCGTGGGTTAGCCACAATCCAGCCCAGGCGCACTCCCGCCGCAACGGTTTTAGACAAACTGGTGACCAGCACTGCGAGCTCGGGCAAAAAGCGGTACAACGGCGGGCTGTCGGTCAGCGCACCATAGACATCGTCTTCAATCACCTGCACACCATGGCGTCGGGCAATATCGGCAATCGCCAGCCTGCGCTCAACGCTCATCACCGCCGAAGTCGGGTTTTGCAGGGTCGGGGTCAGTATGGCAACCCGCGCACCCGTGGCGCGGATCATCCGGTCAAAGTCCTGCGCCAGGATCCCTTCCCGATCCATCGCGACGCCATGCATGGGCAAACGCAACTGTGCGCAGGCAGCCTTGATTCCCGGTGCAGTAAAGGCTTCAACCAGTACCGCATCGCCCGCCTGGCATAACGACAGCAGCACCGTAAACAGCCCTTGCTGGGCGCCGGTGCAGAGCATGCTGCTGTCCACGCTCAAGTCCAGCCCGCGGCCCTTGAGCCAGGCCGCGCCCTGTGCCCGTGCCTGCAACAGATCCGCAGCGCTCAAATAACCCTGCAAGCGGATCGCCTGGTTACTGTCGAGCAACCAGGACAAGGCCAACCCATCCTCTTCACCAAGATGGTCAATGGCGGGCAGGTTGGTTCGCAGGTCGATACGGGGTGTCTGCTCATCGGCGTGTTGCAGCCTGAACAGCGTCGCCTCCTGGCTGCTGGCCAGTACATAGGTACCACGCCCTACCTCACCCGAAACCAGATGCCGCCTGGCCGCCTCGCGATAAGCCTGCATCGTGGTACTGGGGTTCCAGCCCAACGCCCAGGCCAGACGCCGCTGGGGTGGCAAACGTGCACCGGGTTGCAGTTCGCCGCAGGCGATGGCCCGGGTGATTGCATCGACCAGTGCAAGATAGCGCGGCTGGTCTGTGTCATTGAGGGTTGGCATCCACATTTATTGTTGGCCATGCAATATAAGGTTCGGCCCATACAATGCGTCGTGCCTAGAATCGAGTCAAATCCCTCGATGACGGTGTGCCATGTTTGATTTGAATGCCCTTCGCCTTGCAGCCCATACC
>NZ_JASJWL010000090.1:0-14530 GCF_035019225.1 Pseudomonas sp. CCC4.1
AGCTGGATAGAGTACTCGGCTACGAACCGAGCGGTCACAGGTTCGAATCCTGTCGAGTGCACCATTTAAGAGTCAATTGCCCCGGCAGTTGGCTTTGCTTCAGCCAGCGGTGGTCTGGTTTAACAAACACAACCTGCACTCGTAGCTCAGCTGGATAGAGTACTCGGCTACGAACCGAGCGGTCACAGGTTCGAATCCTGTCGAGTGCACCAAACATCAAAAAGCCCGCACATTGTGCGGGCTTTTTGTTATCTGCGATTTGGCTATTGCTGTCATCCTCGCGACTTGTCTTGTGTTTATTCTGGTTCTTGTCCCTGCTCGTCAACGGCTACAAGGTTGAATTTCAGCTTTGAGTTGTGCCCTGTGCAACTCATCCTTCGTCGCACAAGCAGTGCGCAGGCGCCGTCTGGCGGTTTTTCGCAAGCTTTTGTTATCTCCAAGATTTTTGCGTCATTAATTTTCAAGCCGTGTATGATTGCGCCCGTCAGCCCCGCCGGGGCTTGTGGAATACCTCCATGGACTTACCCAGTAGTAACTCAGCATCCCGCTTTACCAATCATGAATTGACTGATTGATCCTTCCGGCGTGCCCTGCTGCTGGGAGTGGAGTTCGCCTATGACCGAAGTTGAAGTAAAGAAAACCCAAGAAAGCCTGCAAAGCCGCCTTGCTCAAGTTATTGAGCTGCTTAATCGCCAGCGTGTGGTCGAAGATCTGACTCATCGTCAGGAAGGCCATCACCATGACCGGGTCGAGAACCTGGTCCATCGGCAAAACCTTGTTGAACTCCAGCGCAAGCTGGAAGACCTGCACTCCGCAGACGTTGCCTATATCCTCGAAGCATTGCCTCTGGACGACCGCCTGACGGTCTGGCAGCTGGTCAAGGCTGATCGCGATGGCGACATCCTGCTCGAAGTATCCGACTCGGTGCGTGAAACCCTGATCGCCGACATGGACGATCACGAGCTCCTGGCAGCCGCCAAGGAGATGGACGCCGACGAACTTGCTGACCTGGCTCCCGAGCTGCCGCGAGACGTCGTCCATGAGCTGATGGAGACCCTGGATGGCCAGCAGCGTGAGCGCGTGCGCTCCGCACTGTCCTATAACGAGGACCAGGTCGGTGCCTTGATGGACTTTGAGATGGTGACCATCCGTGAGGATGTCAGCCTTGAAGTCGTGCTGCGTTACCTGCGTCGCCTCAAGGAGTTGCCGGGCCATACCGACAAGCTGTTTGTGGTCGATTATGACGGTGCGCTCAAAGGTGTGCTGCCGATCAAGCGTCTGCTGGTCAACGACCCTGAAAAACAAGTGTCTGAGGTCATGGCCAACGACCCGGTGAGTTTTCACCCGGACGAAGATGCCTACGATGCTGCTCAGGCATTTGAACGTTATGACTTGATTTCGGCCCCCGTAGTCGACAAGAACGGCAAGCTGATCGGCCGTCTGACCATCGATGAAATGGTCGACCTGATTCGTGAAGAGAGTGAAAACGAAGTTCTCAACATGGCCGGTCTGCGAGAAGAAGAAGACATCTTCGCCTCGGTGTGGAAGTCCCTGCGTAACCGTTGGGCCTGGCTGGCAGTCAACCTGGTCACGGCATTTATTGCTTCGCGGGTGATTGGCCTGTTCGAAGGCTCGATTGAAAAGCTGGTGGCTCTGGCAGCACTGATGCCCATCGTGGCCGGTATTGGCGGTAACTCCGGCAACCAGACCATTACCATGATCGTGCGCGCTATGGCCCTGGATCAGGTCAACACCGGCAGCACTTCGCGGTTGATGCGCAAGGAGCTCGCCGTGGGCCTGATCAATGGTCTGGTGTGGGGTGGGGTGATTGGTGTTGTGGCCTACCTGCTGTATGGCAGCTGGTCGCTCGGCGTGGTGATGACCGCAGCCATGACCCTCAACCTGCTGCTGGCAGCACTGATGGGGGTATTGATACCCATGACGCTGGCCCGGCTGGGGCGTGATCCGGCCATGGGCGCAAGCGTGATGATCACCGCCATGACCGACAGTGGCGGGTTCTTCATCTTTCTGGGGCTGGCAACTATCTTCCTGCTTTGATCATTCTGTACAGGGCGCGAACAGCGCCCATAAAAAAAGCCAGCATTTGCTGGCTTTTTTTATGCCTGGGTTAAATCAGGATTCTTCAGAGGCTGCTTCAGCATCGTGAGCAATCAGTGATACCAGGGCGTTTTGCTGGCGGTGTGACAACTGGCGGAAGCGTTGCAGCAGCTCACGCTCATGCAGGGAAAGCTCGGGGCTGTCGAGGCGCATGCTGAGCTCATCACCCAGAACGCCTTCCTGGATAAGGCTTTGCTCGAGACGAGCAATGATTTCAGAGTTCATGCTGCGGTGATGGTTGCGAGCCACTTCGGCGATGCGCTCGCGCATTCCGTCTGGCAGGCGAACGACGAACTTGTCAGCCGTGCGGCTGGAGTAAATTGCCTGTTTCAATGGGCGCATTTTAGTTAACCGGTTAGTTCAGGGGAGCGGTTCTCGGGAATTGGCCGCAGGATGTGTTTAAGACCGTCCTTATAGCCAAATGTTCAACCTGAATTGCTAAGAGGCGCGCATCATGCCTCAAATCTGCCACTTCCCTGGCGTCAATTCTGTGACAAATATTGAACCGGATAAAGGCGTTATGCCAGTAGGTCTTGTTAAAAATATACACTCGAATGGGTGGCTTAGCGATTAACCCAGCAAATTAATGGGTTTTCCCCCTTGCCTATGGGCAGTTTCAGCGCAATTGCGGGTCAAACTTGAACCTGCGACCAAGCATCAGCGCCACCAGCCAGCAAGCGAAAAACACCGCGGCGGCGATCAAGGGCAGATTGCCAAATTCGTTACTGGTGAATACATCCAGGGCAAGGCTCGACAGTGCCAGCATTAACAGAGCCAAAGCGATTTTGGACATGATTTCTTACCCATCTCTCAATGTGCTTTCAAAAGACCCAGCGTTCACCCGCAGGTGCCTGGTCGGCGACGGGCTGGTTGGCAGCCAGACGAGGTGTCACGCGGCTGGTCTCTTTCATCACCGCAACCTGTGGCCGCGGTTTGTTGAAGGTAGCCGTCATTTCAACAGGCTGCTCGGCCGAAACGGGCTCGGGCAGAAAATGAAAAACCAGCAATACGGCCAGCGCGAGGGTGTTTAACAGTAGTAGCGTGCTGTTCATGGCGGTCATCTCTGAGAGCATGGACGGGATACTGTTAATAGAGCAGTCTTCGTGCCAACTGTAACAAGGCTAAAAAACCTTATAAAACAGCGAGTTGAGCCGTATATTCAAGAGTGTTTAATTGCATTTTGCAATGATGGCTTTTTGATGTAGTGCAAATTGCACGATGGTCGCCTGAGCCTTGCCTGTGCTGTGCAGTCGATCGCAACCTCGTACCGCTCATCGGAGGCAAAAAAAGTCTGTTTAGGCCGCTGTCTTACAGTTAAAAAGACCACTCACGACATGACAAACCCAGGCATGCCCGTTACCATGCACGCCGTTATTTGTCTCAGTAGCTCAATTGGATAGAGCATCCCCCTCCTAAGGGGAAGGTTGCAGGTTCGAACCCCGCCTGGGACACCAGATACGCAAAGGCCCCGCACTGTTGAACAGGCGGGGCCTTTTTTGTGGCTTTCAATCAGCCAGTCAGGCCTGGCCGAGCAGCCCGCGGCCCGCCAGGTTCTTCATCAGTGCACTGACCCCGAACGCCCATTGTGGCGCCTGGTCGCTGCCGGTCACGCGGTTGTGCAACGCTCCCAGTGTCGGTGACGAGATGCTTACAACATCATCGGCCTTATGGGTAAACCCCTGGCCCGGTTGGTCGCGGTCTTCTGTAGGAGCGAACAGGGTACCCAGGAACAGGACAAAACCGTCCGGGTACTGGTGGTTGGCGTTGAGCGTCTGTTCGGCCAGGTCCGCCGGGTCGCGGCTGATCTGGTTCATTGAGCTTTTGCCGTTCAGCACGTAGCCATCGACACCTTCAACACGCAAGGTCACTTCACAATGGCGCACGTCGTCGAGGTTGAAGTGTTCGTCAAACAGGCGAATAAAGGGCCCCAGCGCACAGGAGGCGTTGTTGTCCTTGGCCTTGCTCAGCAGTAACGCGCTGCGACCTTCGAAGTCGCGCAGGTTGACGTCGTTGCCCAGGGTCGCGCCGTGGATCCGGCCCTGGCTGTCTACCGCCAGCACCACTTCCGGCTCCGGGTTGTTCCAGCTTGAACCGGGGTGGATGCCAATGGCGCTGCCGCTGCCCACAGCAGCGAGGATCGGTGCCTTGGTGAAAATTTCGGCGTCGGGGCCGATACCCACTTCCAGGTACTGCGACCACATGTTCTGTTCGATCAGCACTTGTTTGAGGCGCATGGCTTCTGGCGAGCCGGGGCGCAGGTCGCGCAGGTTATTACCAATCACTTCGTGCACCAGGGCACGAACCTCTTCGGCACGGTGGGCATCGCCTCCGGCTTTTTCCTCGATCACCCGTTCGATCATGCTGGCAGCAAAAGTCACACCCGCCGCCTTGATCACTTGCAGATCTGCCGGGGCCAGCAGGTAGGGTTTGCCCATGTCGCGCTGCTCGCCGCTGTTGGCCAGCAAGGCCTGGATCGTGCCCAATACGGTGCCGCGGATTTCACGCACGGCTTGCAGCGGGTTGTCGCTATCGAGCAGCAGGCTCAGGGTGGGGAAGTGGGCCGTGCAGTCGATTACTTCACCGTCACGAATCACCACCACGGCCGGGCCGCCACGTTCGCCGGGCAACCACACGCGACCGACCAGGGTGGCGCGCTGCCAGTCATCGGGCAGGGTGTTTTCTATGGTCAATTGCAGCGTTTGCATATACGTGATCCTTGAAAAGAGTGCTTGGTGGGAGCGAGCTTGGTCGCGATCAAGTCACCACGGGTTGGCTGACCATCTGCAGTGTCTGCTTCGCGAGCAGGCTCGCTCCCACAGGTAATGTGTTTGTCGTGTCTAGTGGGAGTGACGGGGCGGGCCGTTTTCCGGGATCACGCGCCAGTACAGGGTGGCCGGTTCGAGGCAGCCGCCGGTGGAGAGCTGGCCGACCAGTTGGCGGTAGAGTTCCTGCCACGGAGTTTGTGACGGGGCCAGCGGTGGCAGCGGTTCCTGGCGGCGTTCGTTGAGCACGCTTTCGTCCACCAGCAGGTTGACGCTGCGCGCGTTGAGGTCGACGCGCAGGCGATCGCCGGTGCGCAGTAACGACAGACCGCCACCCACCGCAGATTCCGGGGACATGTTGAGAATTGACGGGCTGGCCGAGGTGCCGCTTTGGCGGCCATCACCCATGCAGGGCAGGGAGTCGATCCCGGCCTTGATCAGGTTGGAAGGTGGCGCCATGTTCACGACCTCGCCGCTGCCGGGGAAGCCCACGGTGCCGCAGCCTCGAATCACCAGAATGCAGCGCTCGTCGATGTCCAGCGAAGGGTCGTTGATCCGCGCCGTGTAGTCTTCCGGGCCCTCGAACACAATAGCCCGCGCTTCGAAGCTGTTGGGTTGCAACGGGTCGCTGAGGTAGGTCTTGCGAAAGGCTTCGCCCACCACTGACATTTTCATGATGGCACTGTCGAAGAAGTTGCCGCTGAGTACGATAAAACCGGCTCGGTGCATCAGCGGGTCTTCGTAGGAGCGGATCACGTCACGGTCGCCGGTGACGCAGTCGGCAACCACGTCACCCATGCTGCGGCCACTGACCGTGAGGCAGTCGCGGTGCAGGCGGCCGACCTTGTCCAGTTCATGCATCACCGCCGGTACACCGCCTGCGCGGTGGAAGCTTTCACCCAGGTACTCGCCGGCGGGCATGCAGTTGACCAGCAAGGGCACGTCTTCGCCGACGCGCTGCCAGTCTTCCAGTGACAGCTCGATACCGCTGTGGCGGGCGATGGCAATCAGATGTGGCGGGCAGTTGGTGGATGCGCCCAGCGCCGAGGCCACGGCAATGGCGTTTTCGAAGGCTGCGTGGGTCATGATCTGGGAGGGGCGTACGTCTTCGCGCACCAGGTCGACGATGCGCATGCCGGTGGCATAGGCCATTTGCCCGCGCTCGCGGTACGGTGCCGGGATGCTCGCGCAGCCGGGCAGGGACATACCCAGTGCCTCGGCCAGGGCGTTCATCGACAGCGCAGTGCCCATGGTGTTGCAGTGACCCACGGACGGCGATGATGCGGTGGTCAGGGTCATAAAGCCTTCGTAATCGATTTCGCCGGCGCTGAGCAGATTGCGCGCATGCCACAGTACGGTGCCCGAACCAATGCGCTGGCCTTTGTGCCAGCCGTCGAGCATCGGCCCGCCGGACAGCACGATGGAAGGCAGGTCGGTGGTGGCCGCTGCCATCAGGCAGGCCGGGGTGGTTTTGTCGCAACCGGTGGTCAGCACTACGCCGTCCAGCGGGTAACCATGCAGCACCTCGACCAGGCCCAGGTAGGCGAGGTTGCGGTCGAGGGCCGCGGTGGGGCGGCGCGACTGCTCGGCAATCGGGTGTACCGGAAACTCCATCGGGATGCCACCTGCATCGCGAATGCCGTCCTTGACCCGCTTGGCCAGTTCGATGTGATGGCGGTTGCAGGGCGTCAGGTCACTGCCGGTCTGGGCGATGCCGATAATCGGCCGCCCCGATTGCAGTTCAGCGCGGGTCAGGCCCTGGTTCATGTAGCGTTCCACATACAGTGCGGTCAGGTCGGCGTGGCTTGGGTCGTCGAACCACAGCTGGCTGCGCAGGCGGCGTGGGGTTGAATCGGTCATGGCAGGCTCCGGCTGATTATTTTATTCAGGCAATGGGTTGTTGCGGCGCAACTGGCGGATCAGTCCGGCGTGGTCGAGTTCGCCGTCACCGGCCTCGACCATGGCGGCAAACAGGCTGTCCACCAGGCGGCCGACCGGCAGGTCCAGGCCCAGCTTCTGCGCCTGGGCGAGGGCGGTGCGGGTGTCCTTGAGCTGCCATTTGGCCGGGCCACCGGGAGTGAAATCGTTGTTCAGCATGCGTTGGCCGTGCTGGCGCCAGATCGGCGAGTCGACAAAACCGCCCATCAGCGCCTCGTGGACTTTCGCCGGGTCGGCGCCACCGCGCTCGGCCAGCAGCAGGCCTTCGGCGACGGTGGCGATGGTGCTGGCGACGATCAACTGGTTGACCAGCTTGGACAACTCGCCGGTGCCCGCCGGGCCGACGTGCACCGGGCGGCCCATGGCGGCCAGTACTTCGCGGCCCTGCTCAAAGGCGGCCGTTTCGCCGCCAACCATGATTGCCAGGCTGGCTTCTCGCGCCCCGCGCTCGCCCCCCGACACCGGGGCGTCGAGGTAGCGCAGGCGGCGTTCGGCACACAACCGCGCCTGTTCAACGGCGGTGTCGACCGGGATCGAACTCATCACGATCACCAGTGCCCCCGGTGCCAGTGCCAGGGCGGCACCGTTTTCACCAAACAGCACCTCGTCACAGGTTGGGCCATCGCTGAGCATGCAGATCAGCACCTGAGCACCGTCTGCCGCGCCTGCCGGGGTCGGCGCAACCGCCGCCCCCAGTGTTGCCAGCGCCTGCAACTTGCCCCGCGAGCGGTTCCAGGCCCGCACCGGGAAGCCGGCGTGCAGCAGGTTGCGGGCCATGGGCAGGCCCATGATCCCGGTACCGATAAAGGCTACGCTTGGCAGGTTCATGCTTTTCCTCCAGTGGCAGGGGCCAGTGCGGCGCCAATTTGCGATTCTTTATTGCGCGGCATCAGCACCATGCCCAGGCCACCCAGGCCAACCAGTGCGGCGATCACCAGAAACCCCGGGGTGTAGCTGCCGGTCACGGTGAACAGGTAGCCGGTCAGGTAAGGGCCGATAAAACCGCTGAGGTTGCCGATGGAGTTGATCAGGCCAATGCCCACGGCCGCGCCGACACCGGTCAGCACTTGCCCGGGGACTGCCCAGAACACGTTGATGGCGCTGTACACGCCCATCGCCAGCAGAATGAAACCGATGACAATGATCCACGGCTGGTTGAGCCACAGCGCCACGGCAATCGACACTGCCGCGAGCATGGCGGCACCGCCGGCATGCCAGTGACGTTCTTGCAGGCGGTCAGAGCGCCGGCTCCACCAGATCATCGCCACAGCAGCAACGGCATAGGGAATGGCGGTGATCAGGCCGTTCTGCATCAGGCCGATTTCCAGGCCGAAGGTACCGCGGAACGATGCCAGAACCGTTGGCATGAAGAAGTTCATCGCGTTGGAGCCCGAGGTGATGCCGAAATACACCAGTGCCAGCAGCCATACCTGGCGGTTGCACAGGGCCTTGCGGATCATCTGGCCCTTGGTCGGTTGCACTCCCACCACCAGCGGTTTGTTGCGCTCTTCCTGGGCCAGGGTGTTGATCAGCCAGGTGCGCTGTTTGTCGGTCAGCCAGTGGGCATCGGCCGGGTGGTCGGTGAGGTAGAAGTAGCACACCACACCGAGGATCACCGCCGGTACGGCTTCGACGATGTACATCAGGCGCCAGCCGACAAAGCCCCAGGCATCGCCCATCTCCATCAGGCCCACCGACAGCGGTGCGCCGATGATTTGCGCGATGGGTACGCCCAGATAAAACGAGGCGATCATGCGTGCGCGATAGCGGCTCGGGAACCACAGCGACAGCAGATAGATCACGCCAGGGAAGAACCCGGCTTCGGCAATACCCAGCAGCACGCGCAGGGAAATGAAGTGGATGGGTGTCTGCAGGAAGCCCATGGCGCCGGCGATGATGCCCCAGGTCACCATGATCCGCGCGATCCATACACGGGCGCCATAGCGGTGCAGCAAAATGTTGCTCGGCACTTCGAACATGAAATAGCCGAGGAAGAAAATACCTGCGCCCAGGCCATAAATGGTCTGGCTGATGCCGATATCTTCGTTCATGCGCAGTGCGGCGAAACCGACGTTGTTGCGGTCCAGAAAGGCGACCACAAACAGCAGTACAAGAAAAGGAATCATGCGCCTGGTCACGCGCTTGATTGTCTGTTGTTCGATGTCCGAGACATCGGTGAGTGGAGTAGTCATGTGGCACGACCTCAGTTTTTATTGTTGTGAGTAGCGTGAGCGTTGCAGCATTTGGGTGAGACAGGGCTTTTTGTGGGAGCGGGCTTGCTCGCGATGGGATCGCTGCGGGGCTTCAGTTGCACCGCGTCGCCTTGATCGCGAGCAAGCCCGCTCCCACAAGGGAGTGGTGGGTTATTTGCCGGCCGTATCCTCGATATGTGCGCGCACGATGGCATCGAAGTCCGCGTCGGCGGTAAAGCCCAGGGCACGGGCGCGGGGGGCTTCTACCTTGCTCGGCCAGCTTTCGACGATACGCTGGATAGTCGCGTCGGGCTCCCAGCGAATCAGTTTGACCACGTCATCACCGGCCACCCGTTGCAGCGCCGCGACCATGTCGGCCACGGTGGTGGTCACGCCCGGCAACGGGATAATGCGCTGGTTGCCCAGGGTTTCTGGCGACAGGGTCATGCCCAGCAGCATCGACTCAATAATGCGCCGCGGCGAGGTGAGGTAAACCTGGGTATCCGGGCGTACCGGGCATACGGCAGGCAGGCCCACCAGTGGCTCGCGGATGATCGAACTGAAGAAGGTCGAGGCCGCCTTGTTCGGCTTGCCGGGGCGTACAGCCACGGTTGGCAGGCGCAGCACCCGGCCGTCGACAAAGCCTTTGCGCGCATAGTCGGCGACCAGCAATTCGCCTACGGCTTTTTGCATGCCGTAGGACGATTGCGGGGTAAGCACGGTGTTGTCATCAACGACTGGCGGCAGGGCGCCGCCAAATACCGCAAAACCGCTGGCGTAGACGAAGCGCGGCGCGTTGCCTTGCTTGCGCAGGGTTTCGAGCAGCAGCATCAGGCCGTGCAGGTTGACCTGCATGCCCAGGTCGAAATCCGCTTCGGCCGCCGAGCTGACCACGGCTGCCAGATGCCACACCAGGTCCACGCCATCGGTGACGCGGGCGATGACATCGGGGTCGGCTATATCGCCGGTCACCAGCTCGATGCGCGGGTCGCTCGGCACATCTTCGCCGGCAAAGGCGTCGAACAACACGATGCGCTCAATGGTGCGAGGCGCCTGGCCTTCAAAGGTCAGGCTGTTCATGTCGAGCAGGCGCTGGGCCAGTTGTTTGCCGATAAAGCCGGTGCCGCCAGTAATCAGAATGCGCATGTGTAAAACCCTTTCTTATAGTTGTGTGAGCGTGAAGTCAGTCGGCCTGTACGGTGAGCTGGCGCTGTTCGCCAAGGCCGCTGATGCCCAGGTGCATGACCTGGCCTGCGCGCAGGTACACCGGGGTTGGTTTGATCCCCAGGCCCACACCCGGCGGTGTGCCGGTGGAAATCACGTCGCCCGGTTGCAGCGACATGCAGCGGCTCAGGTAAGCAATCAGGGCCGGGATCTTAAAGACCATGGTGCGGGTGTTGCCGTTCTGGTAGCGCTGTCCGTCGACTTCAAGCCAAAGGTCGAGCTGGTGCGGGTCGCTGATTTCATCACGGGTCACCAGCCATGGTCCGAGGGGGCCAAAGGTGTCAAAGCCCTTGCCCTTGTCCCAGGTGCCGCCACGTTCGATCTGCCATTCGCGCTCCGACACATCGTTGATCACGCAGTATCCGGCCACGTGCTCCAGGGCGTTATGTTCATCGATATTGCGTCCACCCTTGCCGATCACCACGCCCAGCTCGACTTCCCAGTCGGTTTTGGTCGAGTCGCGGGGGATTTCCACGTTGTCGTTGGGACCGCAGATGGCGCTGGTCCATTTGCTGAATACCACCGGTTCCGACGGCACCGCCAGGCCCGACTCGGCAGCGTGGTCGGCGTAGTTCAGGCCGATGCAGATAAACTTGCCGACCTGGCCGACGCAGGCGCCGATACGTGGCGAACCGCTGACCAGCGGCAAACTGGCGGGGTCGATTTTGCTCAGTGTTTCCAGGCTTGCGGCTGACAGCGCAGCGCCTGCAACGTCGGTGATATGCGCCGACAAATCGCGGATATTGCCTTGGGCATCGAGCAGGCCGGGTTTTTCCTGACCTTTATCGCCGTAGCGCAGCAGTTTCATAAAAGCTCCTTTGGTGCATGGAAATAAATCTAGTGTGGCAGCGAGCCTGCTCGCGAATGCATCAATGCGGTGCCACTTAAACACCGAGGTGCCTGCATCGCGAGCAGGCTCGCTCCCACAGGGTTTCCCACAAAATGCTTAATTACTCATCCCGCCATCGATCACCTGGACGGTGCCGGTGGTGTAGCTGCTGGCATCGCTGGCCAGGTACAGCGCCAGTTGTGCGATTTCTTCAGCGCTGCCGATGCGGCCCATGGGCTGGCGGTCAACAAAGGCCTGATAGACCTCAGCTTCGGAGCGCCCTTGCTCAAGGGCCTGTTCAGCGATGCGCTGGCGTAGCGAAGGGGAGTCCACCGTGCCGGGGCAAATGGCGTTGCAGCGAATGCCCTGGCGCACGTAGTCGGCGGCGACCGATTTGGTCAGGCCGATCACCGCAGCCTTGCTGGCGGTGTAGGCAAAGCGGTTGGGCACGCCTTTGACGCTGGAGGCCACCGAAGCCATGTTGATGATCGAGCCGCCGCCGTTTTCCAGCATGCCGGGGAGGAAGCCGCGGATCATGCGGTACATGGCGGTGACATTGAGGTCGAAAGAAAATTGCCAGGCCTGCTCGTCGCACTCCAGCAGGGCACCGCTGTGCACATAGCCTGCGCAGTTGAACAGCACGTCGATAGCGCCCAGCTGCTGGCAGATGGCATCGATGGCGCAAGCTTGGGTCACGTCCAGGGGCAGGACTTGAATACCGGGGATATCTTGCAGGGCTTCGACATGCAGGTCGGTGGCGATGACCTGCGCGCCCGCATCGCGAAAGGCCAGTACCGAAGCGCGGCCTATGCCTTGCGCCGCAGCAGTTATCAGCACACGTTTGTTGGCTAGGTTCATGACGAAAGTCCGTTGTTATTATTTGGCCCAACAGCTGCACACTAATATTGCTTTGCGATAATCGCCAATGAGATATTCTCAGGTCTTAATAACCGGGGGTTATCGGATGGCGGATGTCGGATTTAACCAGTTGTGCAACTGGCTGCGGTTTCGCCATTTGGTGCTGATCGACACCCTGGCGCGCACGCAAAACATGCATGCGACTGCGCAGGAAATGAGCATCAGCCAGCCAGCCGTGAGCAAGATGTTGCGCGAAATCGAGCACCAGCTGGGCTTCGAAGTATTTGCCCGTTTGCCGCGCAGCATGACCCTTACCGATCTGGGCAGCCATGTGGCCCGTTTTGCCCAGATCGCGTTGAACGACACCGGTCAGTTTGTCAGCCAGATCAACCATCTGCGCCAGGGTGGGCATGGCCTGATCAAGGTCGGCACCATTTATGCGGCCACAGCCCTGGCCGTGCCTGCTGCCATTGTGCGGGTCAAGCAGGACTGGCCGTTGCTCACCGTGCAAGTGCTTGAGGGCACCAGTGCCAATATGCTGACCTTGCTCGAACACAAGGAACTGGACCTGGTGGTGGCCCGTTTTACCCTCGATCGTCATCGTGAGTTGTTTGAATTCCAGGCGCTGGCGCCGGAGCCGTTGTGCCTGGTTACGGGCAGCCAGCACCCGCTGGCCGGGGCCAGTGAAGTGCCACTGGCGGATTTGGGCAGTTGGCCGTGGGTGATTTACCCGACGGGCACGCCGATGCGCGCGCGGGTGGAAAAAGCCTTCGTCGAAGCAGGCATGCAGACCCCGGAAAACACCGTCGAAACCGTGTCCTTGCAGACCACCATGCAACTGCTGCAAACCACGCCGTCGGTGGCGATGCTGGCCGAGTCGATGGTCGAACCGGAAATCCAGGCCGGGCGCCTGACCCGCCTGGCCTTGCCGTTTCCGCTGGTGCTGGCTGACTACGGGGTGATTACCCGGCGCAACGATGTCCCGCAGTGGTCGGCAAAAGCCTTTATCGACGCCTTGTTAAGTGGTCCCGATGCCCTGCGCGGTGCTCGCCAGACACCTTGATAACGCGCGGTTATTAACTGATGGAATGATGTAATTGGGCACAGGCCAAACCGCCCTCTAAAGTGAGCGTCGCCCCACCTGTCGGGTAGGGGCGCAACCGCTCATGAGAGGCGCGTATGAGAACAATAAAAAGCTACAAGACGCTGACGATCTTCTTCCTGTTCCTGATTGGCGTGGTCAACTACCTTGACCGCAGCGCCTTATCCATCGCCAACACCACCATCCAGAAAGACCTGGCCATCAGCCCGATGCAAATGGGGGTGATGCTCTCGGCGTTCTCCATTGCCTACGCCTTTTCACAACTGCCTCTTGGTGCCTTGATCGACAAGTTGGGCAGCAAGCTGGCACTGGGTGGATCGCTGGTGGTGTGGTCGGTTGCGCAGGCGGCCTTCGGCCTGTTCAGCAGCTATGGCCATCTGGTCGGCTTGCGGGTGTTGCTGGGGATAGGTGAGGCGCCGGTGTTTCCTTCGGCGGCCAAGGCATTGTCAGAGTGGTTCGATACCCAGGAGCGCGGTACGGCGACCGGCTGGGTGTGGTCTTCGACCTGTATCGGCCCGTGCCTGGCGCCGCCGTTGCTGACCGTGTTCATGGTGCATCTGGGCTGGCGCGGGATGTTTATCCTTACCGGCGTGATGGGCCTGCTACTGGCGGTGTGCTGGTTCAAGTTCTACAAAAGCAAAGCGCAATACATGGCCGAGACAGGCCGTGCGGAACCGGTGCCGGTGCAACAGGTCAAGGCACCGAAAGTGCGCTGGACCTCGTTGTTCAGGGATCGCAACACCTGGGGGGCGTTCCTCGGGTTTATGGGTGTGATTTACATGATCTGGCTCAATCTCACCTGGTTGCCCGGTTATTTTGAGCGTGAGCACGGTCTGGATCTGTATCGCACGGCCTGGGTGGTATCGCTGGCTTATTTGTTTGGCGCGTTGGGCACCATTGTGGCCGGTAAATGCTGTGATCGACTGGTGGCGCGAGGCATGCGGGTATTGGCCAGCCGCAAGCTGATGGTGATTCTGGGGCTGCTGGGCGGGGCGCTGTTCACGCTGATTGTGGCCTTTACCACCAACGTGGTGGCGTGCGTGATCCTGCTGTGCCTGACCATGTTCTTTATCAACATCTCCAGTGCCACGGCGTGGATGATCGTCAACACCATTGTGCCGTCGGAGCGTGTGGCTTCGTTTGGCTCGATCCAGAACTTTGGCGGTTACCTGGCAGGTTCCATAGCGCCGATCCTGACTGGATTCAGCGTGCAGCAGAGCGGTTCGTTTTCCTCGGCATTTGTGATCAGTGCGGTGGTGGCGGCGTGTTCGGCCTTTGCCTACTTTGCGTTGCTCAAGGAACCGCAGGCACCGGAAGCGCCCTTGGCCACCCTTGCTCCCGCCTGACTGAGCCCTTGTGGGGGCGGGCTTGCTCGCGATAGCATCCCCGGGGTGCGCCAGCCAGACCGCGTTGTGTGCATCGCAGGCAAGCCAGCTCCCACAGGTTTTGCGGTGCTCACAAAATCCGGGGTCAGCCGCGTACCTCTGTGGGAGCGGGCTTGCTCGCG
>NZ_JASJWL010000091.1:0-12881 GCF_035019225.1 Pseudomonas sp. CCC4.1
AGATGTGTATAAGAGACAGCGGTATTACCGGCATACCGTGTCGCCTGCATCGCGGGCAAGCCCGCTCCCACATTAGCCCCCCCCCTGCACCGCTGTTTAGAGCTGGTTGAACAGGCTCAGCTGGGAGATTTTCACAAACGCCAGTTGCGAGGCTTCGAGCATGGCTTTCTGGAACGCCAGCTCAATGGACGCCCCCGCCATATCGGTGTTGCCGATCGCCGCCGTGGTGGAGTCGTTGGCCAGGCCCAGGCTGATATTTTCATCCGCCTGAATATCCACCGCCTTCAGGCGCGCACCAATCGAGCCGCGGGCGCTGTCAACGCCGGCACTGGCGTTTTTCAGGTTGCCGATCGCGGAGTTGATCGCGTCCTTTTGCGTTTGCTGGGTCAGCGGGTCTTTGTCGCTGGGGATTTCCAGGGCCTTGCGCAGCTGGCTGATGGTGTCCAGCGCGTTCTGACTCTGGTGATTGTTGCGGTTGACGACAAACTGGTCGCCCGCCTGCGGTGCTCCAGCGAAGTCGAACTTGATCCCGAGCGCACCACCATCAACAGTGCCCTGGGCAATCGACTTGCTGTCGGCGCTCAGCGGCTGGGCATACACCTCGTACTCGGTGGCGCTGGTAAATTTGATCACCGCGCCATTGCTCGGAAAGCTGTCGCCATAGGCCTGGGCGTCGGTCACCGTGGAATTGGTAATCTGTGCCGTCGAACCATTGCTCGGCGTGCGCGAGGTGTTGATCGTGTCTGCCTTGGCCTCCAGGGTAAAGGTACGCCCCGCCACTGCCGCATCGCGATCCGCCGCCGGGATGTCCTTGAGATTGGGGGTGATATCAAAGGATACGCCGCGCAGGCTGATGCTCTGCGAACCGTCCTTGGTCGGGTCGAACACGCCATTGCCCGCCACCTGCGAGGTCAGATCGTTGCCGTCGCGGTCAGTCAGGGTGTACTGGGTGCTGCTGCTGAATTTCAGCGTATAGGGTTGACCTTCGGCAAAACTCTTGTTGAACACCGCGCTTGAAGTGACCAGACCGGCAGACACCGAGAGCTTGCCGTCATTGACGGTCGGCTCGCCATTGGCATCCACGCCGGGCACAAAAGTCGCCTGGGTACGGCCGGTATTGGTCGCGCCTTCCATGATGCTTCTGGCCGTGTCGCTGCTGGCCAGGGTCAGGGTGTCGGAAACCTTGAGGTTGAGCTGGGTGTCGTCGCCCTGATAGCTGTAGGTGCCATCATTGTTGCGGGTGTATGGCGGGGTGTCGGTTTTGGAGCCGGAGAACATATAGTTGCCCGAGGCGTCCTTGCTGTTGAGCAGGCTGAACACCTGTTCTTCAATGCTGCCCAGTTCGTTGGCAATGGCCAGGCGATCGGCATCGCTTTTACCGCTGCCTGCGCCCAGGGCCAGCTCACTGGCCTTTTGCAATGAGTTATTGATGCTGTCGAGCACCGCTTCCTGGGCGCCCAGCGACGACTTGATGCTGTTCATATTGGTGCTGTACTGCGCCAGCATGTCTTTTTGCTGCTGCAATTGCAGCAGGCGCGCCGCACCTACCGGGTCATCGGCAGCGGTCTGGATACGTACGCCGGAGTCGATCTGGCCCTGGGTCTTGATCACCGACGAGAAGTTGTTCTGGTAGGTGGCACTGGTCGATTCAAAAAACTGCGAAGTTGAAATACGCATCGTCGCGGGCTCCCTTAAAGACTGTTGATCAGCGTGCTGAAGGTTGCTTGCGCCGCTTTGATGATCTGCGACGAGGCGGTGTAGTACTGCTGGAACTTGACCAGATTGGAGGCTTCTTCGTCCAGGTTGACCTGGGATACCGAGTTGCGCACCTCTTTGGCGTAGGCCAGTGCCGCGCCATTGGCGGTGCCGTCGACCGCCGCCTGGCTGGCTTTACCGCCCACCTTGGACACCAACTGACTGTAGGAAGTAGCCATGCTGACGCCGCCAGTGCCGTCCTTGCCTACGCCCACTGTGGCCTTGGTTTGCAGGCCCAGCAGTTCGTTGGCGTTGCGGTTGTCGGCCTTGCCGTCCTTGTTGAACTTGATATCGAAGCTGTCGCCCTTGCCCGGCGAGCCGCTGATCACCGTGTCGAACCCCACGTTTGTGGTGGTGCCGTCCGCGTTGGTCACGGGCACATTGATCGTGACCTTGTTGTCCTGGCCCGGCACGATGCTGCCCTTGCCGATTTCCTTGCCAGCCTCGTTCAGTACCCGGTAGCTCTGGGTGCCATCCGCGCTGGCTTCGTCAAAGGCAATGCGCACCGGCATGGCGCCTTCAATATCGCTTTGCGCTTTGCCCAGATTGACGCCGCCGTAGATATCCAGCGCTGACGACAGATTGAGGCTACCCACCGCCCCCGTACCGGTGTTGGAGCTGCCCGGGCCAGCCACCAGCGGCCCGGCAAATGCCAATTTATTGGCATCGCTCATTTGCACGCCGATATTGCCTGCACCACTGCGGGTGGGGCTGACCTTGAACGCGTCGCCAGCGGTCATCGGGCCGCCCTTGAGATCCAGGGTGAAGCCGTCAATGACCTTGGCCGGGGTGTCCGTGGTAGCGAACGCACCCATATCGGTGCCGTCGGAACGCTTGACCGAGTACTCGGTGGCGCTGGTGAACGTGACCTGGTAGTCGTAGGCGGTCAGCGCGCCGCTGTCAGCGATGCTGACATTGAAGTTGCCTGCGCCAATATTTCCGGTCGCCGCCTGGCTGCGCTGGCTGATGGCCGTGGCACTGTTGATGCTGTTGAACAACGACGAGCCGAACTCGCCATTGGCATCCAGACCCTGGCCCAGCTGCTGGTTGATCGCATCGGCGACCACAATGGCTGTACGGCCCAAATCGTTCATCGCCGGTGCCAGCACATCGTCGCGGTAACGCAGCAGGCCGCCGATCTTGCCGCCACTGATCACCGAGGTCACATCCGAACTCGATTGCTGGAAGTTGACCTGGATGCTGTATTGGCTTTTATCGACCTTGCCTGGCACCGCCGAAATCGTGTTCGAGGTGCTGCCCTGCACCAGCGATTGGCCGGTGCCCAGGGTAATGTCGTAGACGTTGTCGTGCTCCTGAACCGTCACCCCGACCAGCTCGTTGAGGCTGCGCACGGCTTCGTTACGCGCATCCAGCAGGTTGTTCGGCGTATTGCCAGCCGTGGTGGCCTGGGCGATCTGCTTGTTCAGCGAAGCAATGGTGGCTGTGTGCTGGTTGACCATCGAGGTGAGGGTGTCCAGCTGGCTGTTGATGCCCTCGTTCTGCTGGTTGAGCTGGGTCGAAATCGAGTTGAAGCGGTTGCTCAGGGTTTGCGCGCTGGTCAGCAACAACTGCCGCGCGGACACATCACCGGGCGCCGCGGCGGCGGTTTGCAACGAGCTGAAAAAGCTGCTCAGGGCTGCCGATACGCCCGTGTTTTTATCCGACAGCAGTTTGTCGACCGTGCCGATCTGGTCGAGATAAGCCTGGGCATCGCCATTGAGCGAGGTGGTGGTTTGCAACTGGGCGTCGAGGTAGGAGTTGTACACGCGGCGCACGTCGGCCAGGGTGGTGCCGGTGCCGATAAACACCCCGCCCACCTGTTGCGACGCGGCGCTGCCCTGGACGATCTGCTGACGCGAATAGCCCGAGGTATTGGCGTTGGCAATGTTGTTGCCGACTGTCGCCAATGCGCCCTGACTGGCATTGAGCCCCGACATCCCGATGTTGATCAAACTCGCCATGGTTCAAACCTTATAAATTCGTGAGAGAACCCGTCGAGGCGTAGCTCTGGTAGGTTTTCATTTGCTTGGCTATCTGCGAAATCTTGCTCGCGTACTCAGGGTCGGTCGCATAACCGGCCTTCTGCAATTCGCGTACAAACTGCTCCGGTTTATCGGCCGCGTTGAGCACTTCTTTATAACGATTGTTGCTCTGCAACAGCGTCACCAGATCATGGAAGCTGTCCTGGTAGGAATCGTAGGAACGGAATTCCGCTGTCTCCTTGACCATCTGCCCGCCCCTGAACTCGCTGGTGATGGCCCGCGCCTGGGCGCCCTGCCAACTGCCGGTGGCCTTGATGCCGAACAGGTTGTGACTGCTGCTGCCATCTTGCTGGCGCATCACCGACTTGCCCCAGCCGGTTTCCAGTGCGGCTTGCGCCACCAGGTACAGCGGGTCGACGCCGATGCGGTCGGCGGCCTGTTGCGCCATCGGCAACATGGTGGCGACAAACGCATCCGGCGACTCGAAGGCCTGTTTGGCCGGGGCCAGCGGCGGCTGCGCCACGGCACGACCGTAAACCTGCATGCGCCCCTGCACGCCACTGGCACTGAGCATCGGCTGGCGGCTGCCCTTGAGCACGGCATCCAGCCCCGGCGAAGTGCGCCCCGGCACGGCGGCGGTATTGAGCGTGGAACGCACCGGATCGGCCGATGGCACGATCCCGGCCAGCAAGCGGTCAGTCAGCTTGCTCGGCAGCGCCAGACGGCGCTGATTGAGCAGGGCCATGTCATTCTGATGGCCGCCGCCGGCTGCCTGCGGCGTGATGGCGACCCGCGAAGCCCACAATGGACGCTGACCACTGGAGCGCACAAAAGGGCTGTCGACGGTGGTGGCGGCCGGGGCTTTGGCTTCGGCAGTCAGCGCCGTGGTCGCCGCAGCCTCCCCCGGCACCGCAGCTTTGTTTTTCGACATCTGGCGCATCAACACATCGGCCAGGCCGATACCACCGCCCTGCCGGGACAGGGTCACGGACAATTGCTGGTCGTACATTTCCTGATACTGCTTGGCCGCCGGGGTGTTGAGCGGGTTGTCCTTGCCCAGCACTTCGTTGGCCGAGCGCATCGACTTGAGCATCTCGTTGAGGAACAGCGACTCGAATTCCTGCGCAACTTTGCGCATATTGCCGTCGCTTTCGCGGTCGCCAACTTTCAGATTGTTCAGCCGATTCAGGTCGGTGAACGCCCCGGAATCGCTGCCACTGACTACTCCACTCTTACGCATATCCATGACGTCGGCCTCAGATCACGATCAGGTCGGCTTGCAGCGCGCCGGCCTGTTTCAGCGCTTCGAGAATCGCCATCAAGTCCCCTGGCGCTGCGCCGACCTGGTTTACCGCCCGCACGATTTCGTCGAGGGTGGTGCCCGGGCCGAACTTGAACATCGGCTTGGCTTCCTGCTGGGCATTCAGTCGCGAACGCGGCACCACGGCGGTCTCGCCGTTGGACAGCGGGCCGGGCTGGCTGACAATCGGGTCTTCGGTGATGGTCACGGTCAGGCTGCCGTGGGTCACTGCGGCGGGCGAAACCTTGACGTTCTGGCCAATCACGATGGTGCCGGTACGCGAGTTGATGATGACTTTGGCCACCGCCTGCCCCGGATCGACTTCGAGGTTTTCCAGGATCGACAGATAGTCGACCCGCTGGCTCGGGTCCAGCGGCGCCGTAACCCGAACCGAGCCGCCATCGATGGCCTGCGCCACACCGGGGCCGAGCAGGTCATTGATCTTGTCGACGATACGCTTGGCGGTGGTGAAGTCCGAGCGGTTGAGGTTCAGAGTCAGGCTGTTGCCCTGGTTGAAACCGCTGGGTACGGCCCGCTCAACCGATGCGCCACCCGGAATACGCCCCGCCGACGGCACGTTGACGGTGATTTTCGAGCCGTCGCGGCCTTCGGCATCGAAACCGCCGACCACCAGATTGCCCTGGGCCACCGCATACACATTGCCATCGATGCCTTTAAGCGGTGTCAGCAGCAGCGTACCGCCGCGCAGGCTTTTGGAGTTGCCGATGGAGGAAACGGTGATATCGATCACCTGCCCCGGCTTGGCGAATGCCGGCAAATCGGCGCTGATGGACACCGCCGCAACGTTTTTCAGCTGCACATTGCCCGAACCCGGCGGCACCTTGATGCCAAACTGCGACAGCATGTTATTGAACGTTTGCAGGGTAAACGGGGTTTGTGTGGTCTGGTCACCCGTACCATTCAAGCCCACCACCAGGCCATAACCAATCAATTGGTTGGAACGCACGCCGGAAATGCTGGCGATGTCTTTCAACCGCTCGGCGTGGGCGCCCAGGGAGGTCGACAACAGCAACACGGCTGCCAGCAGATACTTGAGGTTGGGCATGGTGAAGTTCATCACTAAAAGGGAAACAGCGGGCTAAGGAAGAAACGGTCAAACCAGCCCGGCTGGCTCGCATCGGCAAACGAGCCGGTGCCCGAGTAGGTGATGCGCGCATCGGCCACACGGGTCGAAGACACGGTGTTGTCGGTGGCAATGTCATCGGCCCGTACCAGGCCAGCAATGCGTACCAGCTCGTCGCCGGTGTTAAGGGTCATCCACTTTTCACCGCGCACGGCGATGATGCCGTTGGGCAGCACGTCGGCGACAGTCACGGTGATCGAGCCGGTCAGGCTGTTGCCCTGCCCGGCCTTGCTGTCGCCCTTGGTGGCGCGGCTGCCGCTATAACCGGCATTGAGGCTCAAATCGCCACCACCCAGCGGGTTGTTGGTGGTCAGGCCGCTGCCGAACAACGAGGTCAGGCCGATGCTGGTGTTGCTGTTTTTACCGATCGCCGAGTTGGCGTTTTTACTCGCCTGGGTCTTCTCATTAAGGGTAATGGTAATGATGTCGCCGATGCGGTACGCCTTGCGGTCGCTGTACAGGTTCTGCTCGAAACCGGCCTGGTAAATCGAGCCGTTGTTGGCGGCAGCCGGCAGCGGCGTACGCGGCAGCACAGGTGCGTAGTACGGGTCGTTGGCCCGCGGTGGCGGGCTGACGCAGCCGGCCAGCAAGGTGATGGCGCCCAGTGCCAGAACAGAAAACAAGCGCTTCATGAGCTCTCCCGCTATTTCACGTAATTACAGGTTTTGCGTAACGAACGACAACATCTGGTCAGCGGTCGAGATCACTTTGGAGTTCATCTCGTAGGCGCGCTGGGTGGTGATCATATTGACCATTTCTTCTACGGTGCTGACGTTCGAGGTCTCGAGCATGCTTTGCATGGTCAGGCCAAAACCGTTCAGGCCCGGGGTGCCGATTTGCGGCGCGCCGCTGGAAGCGGTTTCCAGGAACAGGTTGCCGCCCTGGGACTGCAAGCCGGCCGGGTTGATAAAGTCGGCGGTCTGCACGTTGCCGATCACTTGCGCGGCCGGGTTGCCGGAAATGGTCACCGATACGGTGCCGTCCTGGCCGACGGTAAAGGTCTGGGCATCGGCCGGCACCACAATCGCCGGTTCCAGGGCAAAGCCGCTGGCGGTGACGATCTGGCCATTGGAGTCCAGATGGAAAGTACCGTCACGGGTGTAGGCCGTTGTTCCGTCGGGCTGCATGATCTGGAAAAAACCACGGCCGTTGATGGCCATGTCCAGCGGCTGCTCAGTGGTTTGCAGGCTACCGGCAGTGAAGTTCTTTTGCGTGCCGACAATACGTACCCCGGTGCCCACTTGCAGGCCCGATGGCAGTTCGCTGTCCTGGGTCGACTGTGCACCTGGCTGGCGCTTGATCTGGTAGAGCAAGTCCTGGAACTCGGCGCGATCACGTTTGAAGCCGGTGGTCGAGACGTTGGCCAGGTTGTTGGAAATGGTGGTCAGGTTGGTGTCTTGTGCAGCCAAACCCGTTTTTGCAACCCACAGTGCCGGAAGCATGGTGCTCTCCTCGCGCGCCGGTTTTTCGGCGCCACGTTCAAGTAATTAGCTGATGGACAGGACGCGAGTCATGGCCTGGTCGTCTTCTTTGGCGGTGTTCATCATTTTGATATGCAGCTCGAACTGCTTGGACAAAGCCAGCACCGAGGTCATTTCATCCACGGCATTAACGTTGCTCGCCTGCAGAAAACCCGAGGTCACCCGCACATTGGCATCGGCCGGGGCCGGCTGACCGTCATTGGTGTGGATCAGGCCGTCGAGGCCCTTGCTCATGGTTTTCAGGTCCGGCTGGACCAGCTTGATCCGGTCCACTTGCGCCATCACCCGTGGGCCTTCGCCCTGGGCGCGGATGCTGATGGTGCCGTCTTCGCCGACTTCGATCTGCTGCTGGGGCGGCACCGCGATCGGCCCGCCGTTGCCCATGATCGGCATGCCGTTGCCGGCACGCAGGATGCCCAGGGCATCCACGTTCATGCTGGCGGTGCGCACATAGGCCTCACTGCCGTCGGGGGCCTGCACCGCCAGCCAGCCGTCGCCGGACACGGCCACATCCAGGTCGCGGCCGGTCTCGACCAGGGCACCTTGGCTGAAATCGGTGGCAGGGCGCTCGGTCAAGGCAAAGGCACGCGCCGGAAAGCTGTCACCAAACACCGGCATCGAGCGGGCCTGTTCCAGGTCACGCTGAAACCCGTTGGTCGAGATGTTCGCCAGATTGTTGGCATGCGCCTTCTGCGCCAGTGCGTTCTGACTGGCGCCGGTCATTGCCACATAAAGGTACTTGTCCACAGTCTTTCCTCTGTCTGACGGACGCTTGCCGCCCACCGCTGTACTGAAGAGGTCATTGCAATTTGCGCACCAACTTTATTTTGACGCGCTGCGGCGCGGGTTTGCGCAGGGATGAGGGAAGATTCGGTGCGAGGAGACGGCGGGGTTCTGCCGGTTGCGGCAAGGGCTGGCCTGGGTAGTGGCCGTCGAGGGCCCTCACCCCAAGCTGATTTCTGGCGTTGCGAAGATCTGCTTTTGCCTTTGGTTCCCTCTCCCTCCAGGACAGGGTTGCCACCTTTTGCAGCACCAACCACCAGGCCAACCCGGGTAGCGACTTCATCCAAAACGGATTCGGGGGCGTAGATGTTCGCAGGCATGTGTAACCTCATTTCTGATGAGGCTGGGCGGCGCCCGATAAGTTTCAAAAATGATGGCAAGAGGCAAAATAAACCCGTTTTAGGCGGGGATTTACAGGTTTTTTTACGAAATCAAAAAGGGGATTTCGGTAAACAGGCTTTACTGAACGGACTCAAAAAAGCCCAGACGGGCTGGGCTTTTCAAGCCTAACCATTGAGTAGATTCAGGCCAGCTTGAATTTACTCAAGGTTGCTTTGACCTCAGCTCTCAAACCAGCTTCATCTAGCTCACTTTTTCTGCGATCTAGATCAGGGTTGTAGCAGTCTGCCAGGATGAAAATGGTCGATGCACATTCAGAGACGTTTGCATTGTCGTCCTTGAGTTTGTTTGCATCTCGCTCTGCGCTCCACTTAGCGATATATGGATCGGCAAAAGCATTTGCAGACAAGCCGCCGTCAGCGAATTTCTTGGCAAGCTGGATAAGCTCAAGACTCATTGCAGAACTCCTTTCTCAATGTAGTTTTTAAATTGTGGGGTAGCTGGGTCAAGCTTCCAACCCGACAAAAATTTACCATCGCCACCAATGATAACGACATTGTTTGTTCTTTTGTTGAAAAAAACAGTTGAGTCTGTTTCTCGCTGATATGTCCCATGGGGAGAGGTATCGACATCAGCAAGATGCTCATTAACAGCATCCCTGAACTTGCTCAGCGTCTCGATGTTTTTACGGGTATCAGTTACCCCAAAACTATTAGCATGCTTGAACTTTTTATCCAATTGTTTGCGTGAGAATTTTCCGGAATCTAGCGATTCGCTGAAAACCGCATAAATTGGAGGCAGACCCGAACCGGCTGGAAAGCAATAGATACAGTCGTGAATATCTAGTTGATCCACTGCCGGTAGTTCTTCCGCCTTAATCTCAAGTGGAGTGAGAGTCACACCAGTGTATACCGGCACGGCCACAGGTTTAGCTGGAGTAGAAGTCGAACTGTTGCCTGGAGTCGCAATAGGAAAGACCAGCGTGCGAGACGGGTTATCAGCCGTGGTGAACGTATAGGCGTTCAGGCTGGCGTTAAATGTTAATGCCCGAACAGGCACCTTCGCAGATACACCACCGCTGGATGTGGTCGCTACAACGGAGTACTTATGCTGCTCCCCGTAGACCCGGTACGGCACATCAACACTGCCTCCGGAAGAAGCAACAGCCGACAAGTTCACAGGAAGGCTAGGCGCAATAGATTTAGCGGGAACCGTCATCATCGTTGACGGATGGAGGTCACCGTTGCCCAGTTGAGGTGAATACACCAACAGCCCAATACCGACGCCAGTTACACGGTCTAAAGCTACACTGCCAATTCCCCTCAATGCTTGGATACCAGCTTGAAGGGCTGCATCGAGAGTCATTTTAGAGCCAGCTGTTATTGCAATTGAGCCCGCCGCCACTCCCATTTCAGCTTTATCAGTTAATACTGGAAGCGTGAATGTGTTCGCTTTCTTGATAGCTTCCGTTTGCGCAGCAGCTACCAGGGCTATTTGTTCGGAAAGAAACTTCGCCATTTGATCCATTATCAAGGCTTGATAGTGAGCTTCATGAGACTTTATCCACAACTGGACCATGGCTCCGTAACCACCTTCACCGCGAGCGTAACTGGTGCTATACGCAGGATGGTAGGTTACGTCACGAGTAGTAGGTTCTGCACCGTTGTAAGCCAGCGATAATTTCTTTTCAACATCACGCCGAGCGATTGCCTGATTATAGAGGTTCTGTAGGATAGACTTAATTCGCGCAAAGCTATCAACTGGGTTTTTAGTCGGAGCCAACAACTCCGATTCCAAACGAGCTACTTCGTCAGTTACGGTTTTCGGTAAAGCCTGAAGGCTTTTCTCATATGCAGCCACAATGCGTTTTCTGGCGTTAGATTCATAACGATGTACCGACGTGAAAGCCTGGCGCTGTGCTGGATCTGGACCTGAAATATGTGCATAAGTGTAACCACTTAGCCAAGACCCCATTCCCATTCCACCGCCACCGCCACCGCCACCGCCTGGATTCATAGGGCGACCACTTGTCACAACAATATTTTTCTCAGTCACAACGATATCCTTTTCATTCTGAGCTTTATCAATAACTCGGGTAGAAATTACCCATACCTAGCGTTATAAACTTCCCCGAAGCCATCAGTCCTACAAGGGCGTTTGGGTATCAGAGACAGCGGGACAAACACTCATAATACTGTGCATAGATACAGCTTTGATGCCAAGCCATTTTATGCGCTTATGCATAAAATGGCTTGCGCAGTTGTGTAAGCACCCGTAAAAACGCCTGCGTTATGTCTCATGCGGTTCACGACAAGGGGGCCGTCTAACCGCACTTCTACTCACTGTTCGCTGTCACTGCTCAGATATTTGCAGTGTCCACACCAATGTATTTATTGGTCCCTAATGAAGTAGCTTCCTTGCATGCTTTATGTGAGGGGCTTTTGGCGTTAGCCGTTAGTCCTTGCCCGGCTTAATAATGTCGTGCTCGCGCAGTTTGTTGGCGATGGTGGTATGGGACACCCCCAATCGCTTGCCCAGCAATCGGCTACTCGGGTGCTCGGAATACAGCTGTTCCAATACTGCCTTTTCGAACCGCCCGACAATCTGCTCCAGCCCGCCTTCCAGCGAGAACTCGCCCAGGGGCTGACGCACGCCGTAATCCGGCAGGCGGATATGCTCAGCCTTGACCACCCCGCCATCACACAGCGACACCGCCTGAAACAGCACGTTCTCCAACTGGCGCACGTTGCCCGGCCAGTGGTAGTGGCTCAAACGATCCATTGCCGCTGGCGCCAGGCGCGGCAGCGAGCAACCGATCTGGCGACTGGCCTGATCGAGGAAATGCTCCACCAGCGGTTCCAGCCCGTCCAGGCAATCGCGCAGCGGCGGAATATGCAGCGATAGCACGTTGAGCCGGTGATACAGATCCTGGCGAAACTCGCCACGGGCGCACAGCTCGGACAGGTCGACCTGGGTGGCGCACATCACCCGCACATCCAGATACACCTCTTCATCACTGCCAACCCGGCGAAAGCAACCATCCTGCAAGAAGCGCAGCAATTTGACCTGCAAGCGCGGGCTCATTTCACCCACGCCATCGAGAAACAACGTACCTCCTGCTGTCAGCTCCAGCAGGCCGAGCTTGCCTTCCGCCCGCGCCCCTTCAAAGGCACCGGGGCCGTAGCCGAACAGTTCGGTTTCAGCCATCGACTCAGGTAAGCCGGCGCAGTTCAGCGCCATCAATGGCGACTGGCCACGAGGGCTGGCCAGATGGCAGGCCCGGGCCAGCAGTTCCTTGCCGGTGCCGGTTTCACCTTCTATTAATAGCGGCGCATCCAGCGGTGCCATTCGCCGCGCTTCGCGCACCACCGCGGCCATGACTTTGGAGCTTTGGAAAATACTGTCGAAGCCGCGCAGCTCCTGCTTGCGCACATTGTAGATTTGCTCGCCCACACGGTCGGCGCGGTGCAGGGTCAGCACGGCCCCGGCCATCGCCTCGCTTTCGTCGTGTTCCAGTTGCAGCGGGGCGATATCGGCCAGGTACACCAGGCCCTTGATCTTGACCCGCAAGCCATTGATCCGCGACTTGTTGGCCCGCACCAGTTCGGGCAGGTCGAAGTCTTCGGCGTAGCGTGACAGGGAAATCCCCGGCACTTCATCCACCCGCACCCCAAGCAACTGTGCGGCGGCACGGTTGGCCGCAACAATGCAACCGCCCATATCGATAGACAGCACCGGAAATTCCAGCGCCCCGAGCAAGGCGTTAAGCTCCATATGCCGGCGCTCGCTGGGCATCAAGCCCACACGCTTGACGCCAAACACCCCGGGGATGGTTTCAAACTTCGGACGCAAGGCCTGAAATTGCAGATTAATCAGATTGGGGCAGTACAGATAAATCGCATTGCCCTGATCACCCCCGACCTCGCCGCGCTTGACGTTGATGCCGTAGGCCACCAGCAGGTTGAGAATGTCGCGAAGGATGCCAATCCGGTTTTGGCAGTGGACTTTGATACGCATGGGCAGGGCTCGGGAATAACTAACAATGGATGTCCTATGTGGGAGCGAGCCTGCTCGCGAACTGTCTCTTATACACATCT